>NZ_JBFBFA010000009.1:0-284556 GCF_040683915.1 Kitasatospora sp. NPDC093102
GGGAGTCCATGCGGAGCATCGGCGACCGACGACAACGCGGCGAGGTGCGTGCCCCGGCGTCGGCCCGCAGGCGGGGGTTTGAAGACGGACCCTAGGCTGGGCCGCATGGGAAAGACACAGGCGGGCGGGGCGGGCGGCCGGTGGGCCCGGTTGCTGCACCGGGGACGGGGGCTCTCGCACGAGGCGCAGCTGCGGCAGGCCGCCGCCCGGATGCGCGGACGGCTCCTCCTCCACCCGGTGGAGGGACCGTGGCAGGAGCTGGCGTACTGGGATCCGCTGCCGACCGCCCGGGAGATGACCGGCTCCGTGGGCGACGGCCGTTGGGCGGACCGCAGTCGGCTGAACGTTCCGGGGCCGTTCTACACCGGCGAGACCGACAGCGGGCTGAACGGCCCGTACTACCTCCCCGAGCACGTGCTCTCCGGCGACGAGCACTGCGAGTTCGTCCACCGTCAGCCCGCCGACCCGCGCGAGGTGGCCGCCCTGGTGGAGATCGCCCACGGCGAGCCGCTGGGCGGCTACGCCTGGGACGGCGACCGGCACTGGACCCCACAGGCGGTGCGCGACTGGTGGTCGCGCCGCGACGAGGTGCGGGCCTGGATCGCCGGCGAACTGGAGCTGGGCGACGACAGCCGGAACGAGCCGGAGGCGCTGCGGCAGTACGCCGCCTACCTGGACGACGGGCTGGAGGCCTACCTGCGCGGCTACCTGTTCTGGCTCGTCGAGCGCCGCGAGCCGCACACCGGCGAGCCGCTGCCGGAGCTCTGACCTGACGCCGCATGCACGGGAGTGGGCCGCGATCGCCCACCGGCCCCGCTGACGGATCACCACGGCCCGACAAGTCCTTTGACCAGGAGTTCCTCGTCGGCCACCATGCTCCGGTGACAGTCGATACCACCCTGGTGAAGGTCGACGCGGACCTTCGCGCCGGCCGGATACCCCTCGCCCGTCAGCGCCTGCGCGGCCTGGTGGCCTCGTACCCGGCGGACCTCACGGTCAGGCGGCGGCTGGCCGAGGTCTACCGGTTGTACGGCGAGCCGACCGAAGCGGGCCGCTGGGCCTACCTCGACGCAGACCGGGACCCGGACGAGACCGCGGCCTTCGAGGCCCGCCACTCCGATCCACTGGACCGGATGGCGGCCCTCGCCTGGCGCGGCCCCGAGCAGTCGGCGCCCACGGAGACCGCCCGCGCCCGGCTGGCCGAGCTCCGCGAGACGGCCTCCGCACACGCGGGCCGCCCGGTCGACTGGCAACCCGTGCACGACGATGCTCAGCGCGACGCCCAGGACGGCTCGGGCGGGTCATTGTCCTGCACCGCTCTTGTCCTCGCCGGCCTGGTACTCCTGGCCTTCGCGGCGCTCGGCGTCGTCACCTTCGTCCGCTGGTGGCTCTGACCCAGGCCCTCCGCTCAGAGCATCAGAGCCGGTGCAGCGCCGCCTCGCAGAGCCGGCACCGCTGCTGCTCCAGCTCGGGCGGGTACCACGGCTCGCCCGGCCGGGTGGGGCGGTAGTGGGCGTGCTCCATCGGAGCGGTGTCCAGCCCGCAGAGGGTGCGCGCCTGCGGGTCCTCCGGGACGTCCGGGTCCTGGCCGGCGGCGTGCACCGCGACCACACCCGGCCCGACGCCCTCGGGGCCGAGGGCCTGGTCCGGGGCCAGTTCGAAGAGGACGACGATCGCAGCCACGATCCCACCGTGGCGGGCGGCGGCCGTCCGCGCATTTCGATCTTCACCCCGCCGGGGGCCATCCGGCCCCGGATTGTCGCGCCGTGAACCTGTCAGAGCAGCGCCCGCGTGCTCCAAGATGACAGCGCACGCCTCGAACGACCGACCGCACCGACCGACCGGACCCCAAGGAGCCGCACCATGGGCATCGCACGTCGTGAACTTCTCAAGTGGGGCGCGGGATTCGGCGCCGCCGCGGTCGGAGGCCTCGCCCTGCCGGGCGGCGCCTCGGCCGCCTCCGGCGCCACCACCCCGCGCGGCCTGCCGACGGACAGCTGGATGGGCCGCCTCGACGGCAGCCTGTCCCTGCTCGACCTCACCATCCCCGGCACCCACGACTCCTGCTGCGAGAACCCCGCCTACGGCACCGAGTGGTCGCACACCCAGAACTGGGGAATCCCCCAGCAGCTGAACGAGGGCGTCCGCTTCCTCGACATCCGCTGCAACGGCCTCCAGGGCGCGCCCGACGAACTCGGGATCTACCACTCCGACGCCTACCAGCACATCCGCCTCCAGGACGTGCTCGACCGGTGCCGGTCCTTTCTTCAGTCGCACCCCGGCGAGACCGTCCTGATGCGCCTGCGCAACGAACGCGCCGGCGGCCAGTCGCTCGACGACACCGAGTTCATGCGGCGGGTCAACCACTACCTCGACGCGCTGGGCTACCGCGGCCTGTTCCACTTCTACGGGTGGCCGACCCTCGCCACCGCCCGCGGGAAGGTCGTCCTGATCGCCGACTTCGCCAACCCGTGGGGTCTGATCGACTGGTCCAGCGGCGAGAACGGCTACTTCGACACCCAGGACCTCTGGCAGACCGGCGGCCTCGATCCGCTGGGGACGAAGGGCCAGCGCATCGTCGCCCAGTTCGACAAGGCCTTCCTCAACCCGTCCTACCCGAAGATGTTCGTCAACTTCCTCTCGTACGCCGGTGGTTACTGGCCCAAGACCAGCTCGCAGTCCCTGATGGACCGCACGATCTACCCCTACCTGAACGCCCGCACCCAGCAGCGCGCCCGGTTCGGCATCGTGCCGATGGACTTCCCGGACTTCCACGTCAACGTGCTCCAGATGCTGATCGACAAGAACTTCGTCTAGAGCACCGCACCGCCCGGCCGGACCGCGCCAGCGCGCCCCGCAGCCCTCGGGACTCGGGCTTACGGCGTCCAGAAGGCGGCCGGCCGGGCGGTGCCGCGCCCGAGGCTCCGCCAGGGACCGTCGAAGTCCAGCACGGCCACGGACGCCGTGGGGAAACCGGACTCCTCCACCCGGCGCAGCACCTCGTCCTGTGCTTCCGTCCGCCCCGCCTTCCCCGCGAGCAGCCCGACCAGCTCGTGCAGGCTCGGGTTGTGCCCGACGAGGGCCAGGCTCCGCACCTCGTCGGCGGTCTCCCGTACCAGCGCGACCAGCGCGCCGGCCTCGGCCTCCCGCCGGTGCACGGCCACGCTGACGTCGTAGAGCTCCTGCTCGTGAACCGCCCCGGGCTGCCGGGGCAGCAGTTCCGCGCTCACCCGCTCCCACGTCTCCCTGGTGCGCCGGGCGCCGGAGACCCGTGCGAGGTCCGGCACGATACCGGAGGCCGCGAGCCACCGCCCGGCCCGGGACGCTTCCTCCCGGCCCCGCTCGTCCAGGTGGCGCTCCTGGTCGACCGGCGTCTCCCGCTCGGCCTGCGCGTGCCGGATCAGAACGATCCGGCGACCGGTGTCCACACTCACGATGTCTCCCCTTTCCCGGAAACGGCCCGCGGCGGGCACGCTCCCCTACACCGCCCCAGCGTAACCAACGGGCCTGGCGAGTCGATCTTCCCCGAACCCGCTTCCGCATCAGCCCGGGGATGTAAACCCGTGGGCCAATGGCCGGTGACGGAGGATCAATCGGTGGGCTGATGCTGCCCACCCGCCCCGCGTGACAGCGTTCCGCGCATGGACACCACGCCGATGGACACCACGCCGACCGCACGCCGCACCGGACCGACCCGCCGCCGCATGCTGGGCACCGCGCTCGCCCTGGGCGCCGTCGCGCCGCTGGGCCTCGCCCGCACCGCCTCGGCCGCTCCCGCCTCGGCCGCTCCCGCCTCGGCCGCGCCCGCTCCGGCCGCCGCGCCGAAGGCCGCCCCCGCGCGGCTCACCCTGCCCGCGCCCACCGGCCCCTTCCCGGTGGGCATGGTGCCGCTGCACCTGCGCGACGAGTCCCGGCTGGACCCGAACGCCAGGCCCGGAAAGTTCCGCGAGCTGATGGCCACCGTCTGGTACCCGGCCCGGGCCGCGGACGCCGACGCGTACCCGCTCGCCCCCTGGATGACCGAGGGCGCCCTGAAGGCCTTCCTCGACGACGTCGGCTTCCCGCTGCCCCTCGCGCTCGCCCCGCTCACCGCGGGCCACCAGGGCGCGCCCGTCCACCGGACCGGCCGGCCGCTGCCCGTCGTCCTCTACTCGCACGGCGCGGGCAGCCACCGCGCCGACCACACCATCGTGGTCCAGGAGTTGGCCAGCCACGGCTTCGCCGTCGTCACCGTCGACCACACCCACGACGGCATCACCGAGTTCCCGGACGGGACCGTCGTCACCCGGGACGGCGTCGCCCCGGGGCTGTACCCGAGGGACTACGCCGCCGACCTGCTCTTCCTGCTCGACCGCGTCGTCGACCTCGCCAACGGCCGCAACCCCGACGTCGACGGCCGCGCCCTGCCGGCCGGCCTGCTCGGCGGCCTGGACGCGCGGAACATCGGCGCCTCCGGCTGGTCCAAGGGCGGCACCGCCGTCGCCCTCGCCATGGCCGCCGACCAGCGCATCCGCGCCGGCCTCACCTTCGACGGCCGGATGGAGTCGAACCCCGCCGTCACCACCGACATCGACCGGCCGTTCATGCTGATGACCGCCAACTACACCCGGGCAGCAAGCCCGTACGTCGAGACCTTCTGGGGCCACCTGCGCGGCTGGCGCCTCGATGTCCAGGCCACCGGCGCCATCCACCTCTCGTACGGCGACAACATGACGCTGGTCCCCCAGGCCGGCAGGCTGCTCGGCATGACCGAGCAGCAGATCCAGTCCCAGGTCGGCACCATCGACCCCGACCGGTGCGTCCTCGTCCAGCAGGTCTACCCGCGCGCCTTCTTCGACCTCCACCTGCGCAACCGGCACTGCGGCCACCTGCTCGACGGGCCGTCGAAGGCCTTCCCCGAGGTCGTGTACCACCCGTAGGCCCGGTACGGCGGCGGGCGGCCGCCACGGGGGTGCGGCCGCCCGTCCCTACCCGCGCCCCGCCAGTGCCACACCCGTCCGGTACAGCTCCACCAGCAGCGGCCGCAGCGCCTCCCCGGCCGGCGTCAGCCGGTACGAGGTCCGCACCGGGAAGCCCCGCAACCGCTCCCGCACCACCAACTCCCGCTCCCCCAGAGCCTGTAGGCGCTCCACGAGCACCTTCGAGCTGATCTCCGGCAGCCGCTCGCGCAACTCCCCGTACGAGGCGGGGCCGTGCATCAGCTCGCGCAGCACCAGCGTGGTCCACCGGCCGGCCACCGCCGCGAGCGCCACCTCCACCGGGCAGTCCGCCTCCGGCCGCGCCGTACGGCCGCGCCCGTCCGGTACCAGCTCCTCGTCCCAGCGCCGCCCGCCGTGCCCGCCCCGCCCGTCGGTTTCCGTTTGGTGACCCACGCCGGGCCGGTCTTCACTGCTCGCATGACTCACCCCACCACCCTCCCCCCGACCACCGACCCGGCACAACACCCGGCCGCCTTCGCCGCCGCCTTCAACTCCGGCCGACCGGAGCTGCTCGCCCAGGTCTACGAGCCCGGCGCGGTCTTCGTCCCCTCCCCCGGCACCACCGCCACCGGCCCCGGCCTCCACCGCGCCAACGCCGAGTTCCTCGCCCTCGGCCTGCCCATCACCGTCCGCCCCCGCCACACCTACGTGGCCGACGACATCGCCCTGCTCATCGTCGACTGGGAGATCACCGGCACCACCCCGGACGGCAGCGACATCCACCTCACCGGCACCGCCACCGACGTCGCCCGCCGCGACCCGGACGGCCACTGGCGCTACGTGATCGACAACCCCTTCGGCACGGTTCGGCCCTGAACGACGGGTCAGCCGTCCGTTTTCACCTTCGGGTTGACCGTGCAGAAGTAGACCTGGGCGGCCTGCCGGTCGAAGTAGAAGGCGCCCGTGTACCGGCCCGCGGTGACCGACAGGTCGTACCCGTCACTGTGCAGCCATGTCCTGGGTGCCCCCAGCTCGGTGGCGAGCTCCGCCGGAACACCGCAGGCGATGTGCTCCTCCGCCCAGCTGCCGGTGGACGTGATCGCCGCCAGCCTTGCCGGATCGATCCCGGCGACGCCGTCCACCGCCACGTCGGTGGGCCCCGGAACCGCCGGACGGGGGTCCTGGCTCCCCAGGACACGGTCGGTCCACCGCGCCTGCGACAGCGTGCCCAGCTCCGGGAACCGGCGGTGCAGGGGGTCGAGGTCCGTACGGATCGCCGGCGTCGCCTTCGGCGTGGGCGCCGCGGGCTCCGCCGCCGCACAGGACGCCACCAGCGGCAGGCCCGTGATCAGAACCAGGGCCGGAACAAAAGGCGCAGCCCGGGGTCTTGAGCGCTTCACACGCGGACGATCCATGAGGCCGATCATTCCACCACCGTGCCGATGGCATGCCCCTTCTGCGGCCCGCCCGCGAACGCCGTTCACCACCCGCCTCCGTTTCCGGACTCCACCGCGCTCCCAGCGGCCGAACCCCAGGGCACGATTCGCGGGTCCTTCACTCAACCCCTCCCTCAAAGGATCTCCCGCACACCGGCGAACACCGGGAGCGCCCCATCCAACGACTGGGGCGCTCCCGGGACGGCCACTGCCGGACGAAGGACGGACTCGTCCGCCCGGCAGCTGTGAGCCGCAGGTCACCCGGCGAAGGACGTCACGATCCCACTCAGGATCACCAAGGACGAGACGACGATGAACACCCATCCGGTGATCACGAGACCGCGGGCGGGTCCGTCCGTCGAGGACCTCCTGGAGGACTGCGTGAGCATCTTCGAGAACCCTCGATAGTCCGTGACCACGGCTATCCCGAGGAACAGGGGGATCAGAAAGGGCAGGGCTCTGAGCAAATCCACGAGAACTCCCAAGAAGCCACTGGGGATGATGAGGCGATTGCGCGGGATCGGCCCGCAGAACCTATCAGGCGAGCGCTCGAACTCCCAGGGATACCAGCCAGGTTCAGGACAGCGGGCCCGTAGTTGTCGTGGAATGTGTCCACATGGAACCCGGCCGGCGAGGCCTGGATCGCCGCCGCCTCGGCATCGCCCTCGGGGCCGACCGCACCGGGGATCGGGTCCGCTCCGGTCCGCACGGGTCCGCACGGCCGACCGGACCGCCGGCGCTGGGGGCGTCGGCGGTCCGGTGCTGCGGATCCGGCCCCTCGCCGAACGCACGAGGCGTTCGGCGAGAGGCCGTGGTGCTGTCCGGAGGAGACCGGTCAGGCGCTCACGCCTGGGCCGGCGGCGGTGGTCGGGGCGGTGGTGGTGCCGGCCTGGGTGCCAAGGATGCGTTCGACCTTGGCGACGGCGGCACGGTACTGCGTGGAGGCGGTCTGCTCGGAGGCGCCCTGGCGTTCGAAGAAGCCGAAGGCCATGGCCACATTGCCGAAGCGCTCGATGCCGACGTAGCCGTTGAGCTGGACGCCGGCCAGGGTGCCGTTGACCTGGACGGCGGGGGCGTCCTTGCGGTCGCCGAGGGTGACCGGGGTGACGGTGAAGGTCACGGCGTCCTCGGGGCCGGCGTTGAAGGTGATGCTGTGGCAGGTCCGCAGAGCGTCGGCGGCGGTGTCGAAGTCGGCGGCGAGCCGGTCGGGCACCTCGGCCGCGAGGACCTGGGTGACCACCGGGTTGCCGTCCGGGCCGTCGAGTGCGACCGCGGCGCGCTGGACGTCCGTACCGGTCTGGGTGGCGTGCATGTTGATCAGGGCGCTGAGTGCGGCGCAGCCGGTCACCGGGATCGGGTCCTCGCCGAGGCTCGGGCTCTGCGTCACCGGGATCTCGGTGTGGCCGGAGCCGAGGTCGGCCGCGGTCAGCAGGGCCGACGTCAGCTGGTCGGCAGTGGGCAGGTCCTGGACTGGTACGGCCGACGTCAGCCGGTCGGCGGAGAGCAGGTCCTGGACTGGTACGGCCGACGCCGGCAGGGCCGTCGGGCCCAGGGCGACCGCCACGGCGGCGGCTGCGGCGGTGAGGGCGTGGATGGGCCTGGGAAGAGACATGAGGGGCCCCCGGTCGAGAGTTCGGGCAGGGACAGCCACCAGTGTCCCACCGGGGGCGGGATGCGGCGCGCGGACGGGGATCTCCGCAGGTCAGGACCGGTTCGCAGGGCCGGCTGAGGGCAGGGTTTCGAGGGTCTCGGCGAGCCACTGCACCCAGAAGGCCTCCAGCCCGATGCCGGCCCTCAGCACCGCGTGCTGGAGCCGGTTCTCGCCGTCCGCCCGCTCGGCCGGGAAGTCGCGCCGCTCGATCTCGCGATAGTCGGCCAACTGCTCCTGGTGCAGGGCCAGATGGCGCTCCAGCTCGGCCGCCAGACCGTCCGTGCCGACCACCGCGGCCGCCCGCAGCCGCAGCAGCAACGGTTCCCGGACGGCGCGCGGCGCGGCTCCCTCGGCGGTCCAGCGGGCCAGTTCGGCGCGGCCCTCCGGCAGGACCTCGTACTCCTTCTTCTGCCCGCGCACCGGCCCCTCCGGCTGGAGGGCCCGGATCTGTCCGGAGGCCTCCAGCCGGCCCAGTTCGCGGTAGATCTGCTGGTGGGTGGCGGGCCAGAAGAAGCCGATCGACCTGTCGAACCGCCTGGTCAGCTCCAGCCCCGAGGACGGCTTCTCCAGCAGGGCGGTGAGGATGGCGTGCGGCAGCGACATGCCGTCGATCGTACGGGGACCGCCGCGGGCGACGGGCCGGGCTCAGCCCCGGGCGGGCACGGTGGCGTGCCGGGCGAGCAGGGCGCGCAGCCGGTCGGGGTCGGCGGCGCCGCGCTTGGGCAGGACGGTCAGGCAGGAGTTGTTCTTGTCGCCGCTCAGCAGCACGAACAGCCCCGGGGTCTCCACGTAGTACGGCGCCGCCTGCCACGTCAGGGTACTGGTGGACTGGCGGTTGGCCACGGTCACGCCGGCCACGTTCACGGTGGCGCTGAACTCGCCCTTGTCGGCGGTCAGCCGGTGGAACTGGCTCGCCTGGAGCCGGGGCATCCCCAGGATCACGAACAGCACGGCGGCCAGCATGGCGATCAGCGAGGTGTCGACAGCCTCTTCGGTGGAGATCTGGACCGCGGCGATGAGCAGGCAGCCCACGGCGATCACGTACATGAGCACCCGGTTGCGCCGGCCCGCGCGGCTCGCCCGGGCGCGGGCGGCGAGGGCCTCCCGGAAGTCGTCCACCGTCAGCGTGTACGTCAACTCGGCCTGCTCGTCCATCCGCCCGCTCCCCCGCGATCCACTCCGCGATCTGCTCCGTGATCTGCTCCGTGACCTGCGGATACTAGCAACAGCGGGCAGGCGGAGCGCGAGTGGTTTCCGGCCGGCGGCCCGCACCGCGTGGTGCGGGCCGCGGGCCGCCGGCCGGAGTGCGCGGGGGCTCAGATGGCCGCGGCCAGCTCGGTGCCCTGCTTGATGGCGCGCTTGGCGTCCAGTTCGGCGGCCACGTCGGCACCGCCGATCAGGTGCACCGGCAGGCCGCGCTCGCGCAGCGCCTCGTGCAGCTCGCGGCGCGGCTCCTGGCCGGTGCAGAGCACGACGGTGTCCACGGGCAGCAGTTGGCGCTCGCCGTCCACGGTGATGTGCAGACCGGCGTCGTCGATCAGGTCGTACGTGACGCCGGGGACCATCACCACGCCGCGGTGCTTGAGCTCGGTGCGGTGGATCCAGCCGGTGGTCTTGCCGAGGCCGGCACCGACCTTGCCGGTCTTGCGCTGGAGCAGGTGCACGCTGCGCGGGGGCTTCGGCCGCTCCGGGGCACGCAGGCCGCCGCGCTCGCGGTACTCCGGGTCGATGCCCCACGTGGCCTGGAACACGGGCGGGTTGAGGCTCGCGGCGTCGCCCGGGTCGGTGAGGAACTCGGCCACGTCGAAGCCGATGCCGCCCGCGCCGAGGATGGCGACCCGTTCGCCGACCGGCGCGCCGTCGCGCAGCACGTCGAGGTAGCCGAGCACGCTGGGGTGGTCGATTCCCGGGATGTCGGCGGGGGTCCGCGGGGTGACGCCGGTGGCGAGGACGATCTCGTCGTGGCCCTGCTCGGCCAGCTGCTCGGCGGTGACGGTCGCGCCGAGCCGCAGCGTGACGGCCAACTCGGCCAGCCGGGTGCGGAAGTAGCGCAGCGTCTCGTCGAACTCCTCCTTGCCGGGGATGCGCCGGGCGATGTTCAGCTGCCCGCCGATCGCCTCGGCGGCGTCGTACAGGGTGACGTCGTGGCCGCGTTCGGCGGCGGAGACGGCGAACGCGAGGCCGGCCGGGCCGGCCCCGACGACACCGATCCGCTTGCGCAACTGGGTCGGGCCGAGAACGAGTTCGGTCTCGTGGCAGGCGCGCGGGTTGACCAGGCAGGAGGTGATCTGAAGGCTGAAGGTGTGGTCGAGGCAGGCCTGGTTGCAGCCGATGCAGGTGTTGATGGCCTCGGCGCGGCCGTCCCGGGCCTTGGCGACGAAGTCGGCGTCGGCGAGCAGCGGGCGGGCCATCGAGACCAGGTCGGCGCTGCCCTCCGCGAGCAACTGCTCGGCGATCTCGGGGGTGTTGATGCGGTTGGTGACGACCAGCGGGATGCCGACCTCGCCCATCACCTTCTTCGTCACCCAGGCGAAGGCGCCGCGCGGCACCGAGGTGGCGATGGTGGGGATGCGGGCCTCGTGCCAGCCGATGCCGCTGTTGATGATGGTCGCCCCGGCGGCCTCGACGGCCTGGGCGAGCTGCACGACCTCGTCCAGGGTGGAGCCGCCCGGCACCAGGTCGAGCATGGAGAGGCGGTAGACGATGACGAAGTCCTCGCCGACCCGCTCGCGGACCCGGCGGACGATCTCCACCGGGAAGCGCATCCGCCGCTCGTACGCACCGCCCCACTCGTCCTCGCGGTGGTTGGTCGCGGCGACGATGAACTCGTTGATCAGGTAGCCCTCGGAGCCCATGATCTCGACGCCGTCGTACCCGGCGCGGCGGGCGAGTTCGGCGCAGCGGGCGAAGTCCTCGATGGTCTGCTCGACCTGCTCGGCGGTGAGCTCGTTGGGCACGAAGGGGCTGATCGGGGCCTGGATCGGGCTGGGGGCGACCAGGTCGCGGTGGTAGGCGTAGCGGCCGAAGTGCAGGATCTGGAGGGCGATCCGCCCGCCGGCGGCGTGCACCGCGTCGGTGACCACCCGGTGCTTGTCGGCCTCCTCCTCGGTGGTCAGCATCGCGCCGCCCTCCCAGGGGCGCCCGGCCTCGTTGGGGGCGATGCCGCCGGTGACGATCAGGCCGACGCCGCCGCGGGCCCGCTCGGCGTAGAAGGCGGCCATCCGCTCGTAGCCGCCGGGGGCCTCCTCCAGGCCGACGTGCATCGAGCCCATGATCACGCGGTTGGGCAGGGTGGTGAAGCCGAGGTCGAGCGGGCTGAGCAGGTGCGGGTAGCGGCTGCTGCCGGGGTGGGCGCTCATCGACGTCTCCTGGGGGCGCGGTCCGGGGGCGGTTGTTACCGCAGAGTAGGGGACGTGCGGCCGGGCATGCAACTAGTTGCATAAGGAGCGGAGGCGTCCGGCCGGGGCTTCTCCGGATGGGCGAGAACCCTGCGCCGGAGCCCGGCCGTCGGCGTATCGTCGTGCCCCGGACATCGCGTGCTCGGGAGAGGAGCGACCGTGCGGGGTGGCTCGGTGGCCGTGGTCGGGGGCAGCATCGCCGGGAGCGCGTTCGCCGGCGCCGCCGCCCGGCTCGGCGCGGAACGGGTGGTCGTGCTGGAACGCAGCCCCGGCCGGCTGGAGGACCGCGGCGTGGGGCTGTGCACCCACGACGACCGCTTCGACGAACTGGTCCGGGCCGGACACCTCGACGCGGACACCCGCCGCCACCGCCTCACCGTCCGCCGCTGGGTCACCCGGAGCGCGGCCGGCGAGGGCGACGGACCGGACGGCTGCGGGCGACTGCTCTGGGCCCAGCCCTTCCCGTTCCACTCGCACCACTGGGGCGTGCTCTGGCAGGCGCTGCGCGAACGGACGCCCGGGCAGGTCGAGTTCCGGCCGGGCAGCACCGTGACGGCCGTCGGCAACGGGCAGGACGGCGCCTGGACCGAGCAGGCCGGCGGCGGCCGCGAGGTGTACGACCTGGTGATCGGCGCCGACGGCTACCGCTCGGTGGTCCGCGCCGCCGTCTGCCCGCAGGCCGAGCCCGAGTACGCCGGGTACGTGTGCTGGCGCGGCAGCTACGACGCCGCCCTGCTGGCCGAGCTGCCCGGCGGTGCGGCGCCCTGGCCGGAGGAGCAGTGCATCACCGCCTGCTACCCCGGCGGTCAGGTGGTGATCTACCGCATCCCCGGGCTCGATCCGGGCCGCACCCAGGTGAACTGGGTCTTCTACGCCCCCACCCCCGCCTGGCTGCGGCTGGACGGCCCGACCAGCATCCCGGCGGGCAGCCTCACCGACCCCCGGCTGGACGAGCTGCGGCAGCTCGCGGAGCGGCACCTGCCGCCGTACTGGGCCGCGCTGGTCACGCTGACCCCGCGCGAACGGACCTTCCTCCAGCCGATCTACGACCTGGCGGCCCCGCGCCGCACGGCCGGCCGGCTGCTGATCGGCGGGGACGCGGCCACCGTGGTGCGCCCGCACAACACCAGTGGCGCGGTGAAGGCGATGCAGGACGCGCACGCCTTCGAGCTGGCGGGGCGCGAGGCCGGCTCCTGGCCGGCGCTGCTGGCCGTCTACGACCGTGAACGGACGGCGGCCGGGCGGGAGTTGGTGGAACTGGGCCGCACCCTCGGCCGGGCCCAGGTCACCGATGCGCCGGACTGGTCGGGGATGGACGAGCCGGGCATGACCGCCTGGTGGCGGCAACAGCTCACCGGCGGCGGGGGTTTCGGCGGCCAGGCGCTCGGCCGCACCGGCCGAGCGCCTGGCGAGACCACCGAAACCCCGTCAGCTCACGCCGGGCGATCGGACATCGACGACGATCAGACGTTGACGCCGTAGTCGGTCGCGATGCCGCGCAGGCCGGAGGCGTAGCCCTGGCCGATGGCGCGGAACTTCCACTCGTTGCCGTTGCGGTACAGCTCGCCGAAGACCATCGCGGTCTCGGTCGAGGCGTCCTCGGTCAGGTCGTAGCGCGCGATCTCCAGACCGTTGGCCTGGTTGACGATCCGGATGAACGCGTTGCGCACCTGGCCGAAGTTCTGCAGCCGGGCGTCGGCGTCGTAGATCGACACCGGGAAGACCACCTTGGCCACGTCGGCCGGGACGCGGTCCAGGTCGACCTTGATCTGCTCGTCGTCCCCGTCTCCGCCGCCGGTCAGGTTGTCGCCGCTGTGCTCGACCGAACCCTCGGGGCTGCGCAGGTTGTTGAAGAAGACGAAGTGCTGGTCCGAGACCACCTTGCCCAGCGCGTTGCACAGCAGCGCACTGGCGTCCAGGTCGTAGTCGGCCCCGGTGGTGGTGCGCACGTCCCAGCCGAGACCGACGATCACGGCGCTCAGACCGGGCGCCTCCTTGCTCAGCGAGACGTTGCCGCCCTTGGCCAGCGAAACTCCCACAATGCCCTCCTCTGATCTCTCCCTGTGGACGAATCTACAACACTGTAGAGATCACGAGAATCCGCCGGGAGTCGGGCCCACCCCGGGAATTTCTCCGGGTCGCACTCGGGAACCGAGTACGGGGGACGCACACGGGCGCGCACAGGGGAGGCGCACACGGGCGGCGCGGACAGGTGGCGCAGGCTCACTGGACGGCGTCGATCTCGATCCGCAGCGCGCCGTTCTCCACCAGCGCCCGGCGGCCCCAGTCCAGCAGCAGGCCCAGCACCTCGCGTTCGCCCGCCGGGAGCCGGGCCACGTCCACCCGCTCGATCTCCCGGACCAGCGCGGCCATCGACGGCTGCCTGATGCGGCTGCTGAAGTCGAGGTCCGGCTCGTGTCGGGCGAGGGTGGGCAGGCTCCGCTCGCCCAGTCGGCGCAGGACCGCTCGCAGCGCGCCGCCGTCGGCGCAGGCCTCCAGCCGGCCGGTCTGCGGCGCCGGGCCCGCCTTGCGGCCTGTCCTCGCCTTCACGGGCACCCGGTACAGGCCGAGGACGTACTCGTCCTCCGCCACCTCGTCGTCCGGCCCGCACGGCCGCAGGCCGCCCGCTGCGCTTCGCATGCCGGGCACCCTAACCGCTGGGCACCCTAGACTGGCAGTGGATTTCCCCTCGTCACAGGCCCTGTCGCCGGAGGTTCCGATGCGCCAGCGGTACAGCTTCCACCTCGACCGGGGCGGGCACTCGGTGACCGTCAACGTCCGGTCCGGCTGGATCACCGAGACCGAGCTGCTGGTCGACGGCAAGGAGTGCGCCTTCCACCGGGTCCACGGACACGGCGACTACCCGCTGACCCTCGCCGCCCAGGTCGCCGAGGAACCGCCGAAGCCGCTCGCGGTTCGGCTGGACCGTACCGGCCTGGCCGAGCACCCGCTCTCCTGCGTCCTGGAGCTCTCCGGCGCCGAACACCCGATGCCCGAGCACACGGCGCGCTGAAACCCTCCGTTCGGGTGGTTTGCCCACGAATGCCGGGAAATCTTACGATCCCGGGCCGGACCCCACGACGAAAGCCGCCGCATGACCTCCCCCGCGACCCCCGGCACCTTCGACGACCTGCTGCGTGAGGTGATGACCGGCGCCGAACGCTTCGGCCACCCCCAGCACGTCCGGCTGACCTGGCTCGCCGTGCGCCGCCACGGCGCCACCGCCGCCCTCGATCTGGTCGGCGACGGCATCCGGCGCACCGCCACCAAGGCCGGCGCGCCGCAGAAGTTCCACGTCACCATGACCCGGGCCTGGGTCGAGCTGGTGGCCCGGCACACCGGCGACCGGCACACCGAGGACGCCCCGGACTTCGACGCGTTCACGGCCCGTCACCCCGAACTGCTCGACAAGAACCTGCTCGCCCGCCACTACCGTCCGCAGACGCTCGCGAGCGAGCAGGCCCGGACCGCCTGGGTGGAGCCGGACCTCGCCCCCTTCCCCCGGGCCGCGTCCTGAGGCGTCAGCCCTCCTGAGGCGTCAACCCTCCTGAGGCGTCAGCCCTCCAGCCCCTCCCCGAGGCGCTCCGCCACGATCTCCTCGACCGCCTTGCGGGCCCGCTCGGCGTCCTCCGCGACCAGCCCGAGCCGGGTGCGGCGGTCGAGCACGTCGGCGGCGTCCAATGCGCCCTCGTGGGTGACGGCGTAGGCGATCTCGGCGCGGGTCACGTCCAGGCCCTCCGCGACCGGCGTCAACTCCCCCGCCGCCAGCACCTCGTGGGCCGCACCACCGTGGCGGGCGAGCAGCGAGGCGGGCACCTGACCGGCGGACAGCAGGCGGCTCTCCCGGTGGCCGGGGGCGCCGACCAGCGGCAGCCGGGCCGTCCAGCAGGCACGGGCGGGCAGGCCGCGCAGCCGGACGGCGGCGTCCACCGCGTCCTCGGCCATCCGGCGGTAGGTGGTGAGCTTGCCGCCGACCACGGTGATCACCCCGTCCGGGCTCTCCAGCACCGCGTGCTCGCGGGAGATGTCGGCGGTGTTGCCGTCCCCGGTGTCGATCAGCGGGCGCAGCCCGGCGTAGGCGCCGCGCACGTCCGCCCTGGTCAGGGCGGTGGCGAGGGCGGCGTTGACGGTGTCGAGGAGGAAGGAGAGCTCGGCCTCGGTGGGCTGCGGCTCATCCGGGATCGGGCCGGGGGCGTCCTCGTCGGTCAGCCCGATCGCGACCCGGCCGAGCTGCTGCGGCAGGGCGAAGACGAAGCGGCTGGTGGAGCCGGGCACCGGCACGGTGAGGGCGGCGGTCGGGTTGCCGAGCGCCTGCGCGTCCACCAGCAGGTGGGTGCCGCGGCTGGGCCGGAGCCTGATCGAGGTGTCCACCTCGCCCGCCCAGACGCCGGTGGCGTTGACCACCGCGTCGGCCCGGACGGCCAGTTCCTGCCCGGTCAGGGTGTCGACCAGCCGGGCCGAGGTACCGGTGACCCGCTCGGCACGCACCCTGGTCAGCACACTCGCGCCGTACTGAGCGGCGGTGCGGGCCAGCGCGACCACCAGCCGGGCGTCGTCCACGAGTTGGCCGTCGTGGGCGACCAGCGAACCGCGCAGCCCGTCCGTCCGCACGCCCGGCACCAGGCGGCGGGTCCGGTCGGCGTCGATCCGGCGCATCCGGGGCAGCAGCGCGCCCGGGGTGCCCGCCGTCAGGCGCAGCGCGTCCCCGGCGTGGAAGCCCGTACGGATCAGCGTGGCCTGGCCCGGGCGCAGCAGGTCCGGGAGCAGCGGCACCAGTTGGGGCAGCGCCCGGATCAGGTGCGGGGCGGTGCGGGTCATCAGCACGCCGCGCTCGACGGCGCTCTCCCGGGCCACCTTGATCCGCCCGGAGGCGAGGTAGCGCAGGCCGCCGTGCACCAGCTTGGAACTCCAGCGGCTCGTGCCGAAGGCCAGGTCACGGGCCTCGACGAGCACCGTGCGAAGGCCGCGCGAGGCGGCGTCCAGGGCCACCCCGGCGCCGGTGACACCGCCGCCGATGACCAGGAGGTCGATCCGGGCGTCGTCGCCGAGTGCTTCGAGTTCCAGCTTCCGTCGGACGGCGTCGAGCCGGCCGGTGCCCGCGTACGGGCCTGCGGTGGGGGTCATGGCGCGAGGTATCCGTTCAGCGCTCTGGCCAGTTCGCGCCGCCAGGCCGCCTCGGGCAGCAGGGAGGCGATCATGCGGTGCGACTGGACGGTGGACTGGGCGATCAGCAGGACCATGGCGGCCAGTTCGAGCGGCTCGCCGGCCCGGATCGAGCCGTGCGCCTGGCCCTGCTCGATGCCGGTGCGCAGCGCCTCCAGCAGGCCGCGCTGGCTGGTACCGAGCCGCTCGACGACGTACTGGAGCAGCAGGTCGGAGTCGTCGGAGTGCAGCAGTGCGCCGAGCACCGGATGGTCGCGCAGCCGGACGGCGATCTCCACGACCCGCTCGACGAGGGTCTCCCTGTCGTGGACGTCCAGCCCGGCGCCCTCCAGGGTGGTCAGGATCTCCCGGGTGAGCAGGGCGCCGATCACCGCCCGGACGTCCGGCCAGCGGCGGTAGACGGTCGGGCGGCTGACCCCGGCGCGGCGGGCGATCTCGGACAACTGGGTCCGGCGCACGCCGAGGTGGACGATCAGGTCGGCGGCGGCGTCCAGGATCGCGTCGTCGATGCTGCGCCCCCCGGGTGTCGGGGACGGCGTCTGGGGCTCGGCGTTACTACTTGACATGATGTGTGAAACTGTAACGCATGGCACCTGAGACGCAAGCGGGACCGGCCGGCGCCGCACTTCCGCTCCCCCCGATGAAGTGGAACGCCTGGGGCGACCCGGCCCTGGCCAAGGAGCTGTCCGCCGACATCAAGGGACTGCTCGCCGCCGCCCTCGGCGTCACCGGCGACGCCGCCCCCGGGCCGGGCGCCGACGAGGTCGTGCTGCACCCGTCCCGGATCTCCGCCGAGGACCTCAAGGCGCTGGCCGCCGCCGTCGGCGAGGCGCACGTCAGCGCCGCCGACGCGGACCGGCTGCCGCGCGCCGGCGGCAAGTCCACCCCCGACCTGCTGCGCCGCCGCAGCCGCGAAGCGCAGGACGCCCCCGACGCCGTCGTGCTGCCCGGCGACGAGCAGGAGGTCGCCGCCGTCCTCGCGGTGTGCGCCGAACGCCGAATCGCCGTCGTCCCGTTCGGCGGCGGTACCAGCGTCGTCGGCGGGCTCGACCCCGAGCGCGGTGCTTTCGACTCCGTCGTCTCGCTCGACCTGCGCCGCTTCGACCAGCTGCTCGACCTGGACGAGACCTCCGGCGAGGCCGTCCTCGGCGCGGGCCTCACCGGCCCGGCCGCGGAGGAACTGCTCGCCGAACGCGGCTGGGAACTCGGCCACTACCCGCAGAGCTTCCGCTACGCCACCATCGGCGGCTTCGCGGCCACCCGCTCCTCCGGCCAGGACTCCGCCGGGTACGGGCGCTTCGACGAGATGGTGCGCGGGCTGCGCGTCGTCACCCCCGCCGGGGTGCTCGACCTCGGCCGCGCCCCCGCCTCCGCCGCCGGCCCCGACCTGCGCCAGCTCTTCCTCGGCTCCGAGGGCACCCTCGGCGTGATCACCGCCGTGCGGCTGCGCGTCCACCCGCTGCCCGCCGTCAAGGCGTACGAGGCGTGGAGCTTCCCCGACTTCGCCACCGGCACGGCCGCGCTGCGCGCCGTCGAGCAGCAGGGCACCGGCCCGACCGTGATCCGGCTCTCCGACGAGGCCGAGACCATGATCAACCTGGCCCTGACCGAGCAGATCGGCGGCGCCCCGGCGGTCAGCGGCTGCCTGGCCGTCACCGTCTTCGAGGGCAGCGCCGCCCAGGTCGCCGCCCGGCAGCAGCTCACCCGCGACGCCCTGATCGCCACCGGCGGCACCTCGCTCGGCGAGGCCCCCGCCCGGGCCTGGGAACACGGCCGGTTCAACGCCCCCTACCTGCGCGACTCGCTGCTCAGCGCGGGCGCGCTGTGCGAGACCCTGGAGACCGCGGCCGACTGGAGCCGGCTGCCGGCCCTGCGCACCGCCGTCACCGAGGCGCTCACCGGCGCCCTGCCCGGCTCCCTCGTGCTCTGCCACATCTCGCACGTCTACCCGACCGGCGCCTCGCTCTACTTCACCGTCGTCGCCGCCCTCGGCGAAGAACCGCTCACCCGCTGGGGCGCCGCCAAGCGCGCCGCCGGGGACGCCATCCTCGGCGCGGGCGGCACCATCAGCCACCACCACGCCGTCGGCGCCGACCACCGGCCCTGGATGACCGAGGAGGTCGGCGAGCTGGGCGTGCGCATCCTGCGCGCCGTCAAGGCCGAACTCGACCCGGCGGGCATCCTCAACCCGGGCAAGTTGATCCCATGAACGAGGTGAGAACCGTCCGCAGGGTCGCCGTTCTCACCAACCCGGCGGCGGGCGTCGGCCACGCCGAGCCCGCCGCCCATCGGGCCACCGCCCGGCTGCGGACCCTCGGCATCCAGGTCGAACCGCACGCCGGACGCTCCCCCGAGGACGCCGTCCGCCTCGCCCGTGAGGCGGCGGCCGACGGCGTGGACGCGGTGGCCGTGGTCGGCGGCGACGGCATGATCAACCTCGCCCTCCAGGCCCTCGCCGGCACTCCCGTCCCGCTCGGCGTGATACCGGCCGGCACCGGCAACGACCACGCCCGCGAGTACGGCCTTCCGCTCGGCGACCCCGAGGCCGCCGCCGACGTCATCGCCGCCGGACGCACCCGCAGCGTCGACCTCGGCCGGATCACCGGCCCGGACGGGGCCGTCCGCTGGTACGGCTCCGTCCTCGCCACCGGCTTCGACTCACTGGTCAGCGACCGCGCCAACCGGCTGCGCTGGCCGCGCGGCCGGATGCGCTACAACCTCGCCATCCTCGCCGAGTTCGCCAACCTGCGCCCGCTGCCGTTCCGCATCACCCTCGCCGACGGCACCGTCATCGAACGCGACCTGACCCTGGCCGCCGTCGGCAACACCCGCAGCTACGGCGGCGGCATGCTGATCTGCCCGAGCGCCCTCCCCGACGACGGCCTGCTCGACCTCACCCTCGTCGACGCCATGCCCCGCCTGCGCATCGCCCGCTTCTTCCCCACCCTCTTCAAGGGCACCCACGTCACCCACCCGGAGGTCACCACGCTGCGCACCGAGTCCGTGCGGATCGAGTCCCCCGGCATCACGGCCTACGCCGACGGGGAGTTCATCACCCGGCTCCCGGTGGAGGTCACGGTGGCGAAGGACGCCCTGCGGACGCTGGTGCCGTGAGACGGTGACCGGCGCCGCCCGATGACGACCGGGCCGACGGACGACGGAGGTCCGCGCACACTCCGGTGAGTGCGCGGACCTCGGGGCCGCCCCGGGACTCGACCACGGCCCTGGGCTGACCGCACCCGGCCGGCGCTCTCGGCGAGGGTCGGTTCGCCGGTGGCCGGGTCGACGGTGAAGACGCGGTAGCCCCGAACAGCGGCCCGACGCCCCCGACCGCCGTCGCCAACCCGCCGCAGCGGGACTCCAGCCGCCCCACCACGGCCGGCGGCAGCAGCGCGACGGCGGCCAGGATCCCGCCGGCTCTCATCCGATTCGTCCAACCCCCTTGCGGGGCACCCTAGGCGGCGTACTCCTCCCGGCCCAGCCGGAAGATCACGTTCCGGCGCAGGGGCCCCTCCGGAACGGCCGGGTCGTCGAAGTCCCCGGCCGGGTCGTGGGTCATCCCGAGGCGGCGCATCACGGCCTGGGAGCGCAGGTTGCCGGCGGTGGTGATGGCGAGGACCTCGGGCAGACCGAGGATGTCGAAGCCGTACCCGAGGACAGCGCGGGCCGCCTCCGTGGCGTAGCCGTGGCCCCAGGCGGAGCGGGCCAGACGCCAGCCGATCTCGACGCCGTCGACCGGGTCCTTCTCCTCGATGTCGTCCAGGCCCACGAAGCCCGCGAACTCGCCGCTCCCCCGCACCTCGACGGCCAGCCAGCCGTACCCGCGGCGGTCGATCGCCGCCTCGAAGCGCGCCACCGAGGCGTCGCTCCGCTCGCGGGTGAGGATGCCGCCGAGGTGCTCGCGGACCTCCGGGTCGGCGTTCATCGCCGCCCACGGGGCGAGGTCGGACTCCCGCCAGCGGCGGATCAGCAGGCGTTCGGTGCGCAGTTCGTCCATGCGCCCACCCAATAGCAGCCGGCCCGTCGGGGCAACCGAGAAATAACCGGGTGCTTCGACGGCGGACGGCCGGGTAGCCTGCGGGCATGTCGAGCCCTGAGGCATCCAGGGTGGGGGCTTTCGGTCACGCGCCGTCAGCCCCCTGAAACCCGGAACCCCTGAACCACCGAGGTCCGGGCGAGCGCCATGCCTGCGCCGCCCGGGGGCTGAGCGTGCGGTGACGAGACGTCCCTTCCTCGTTCCCACCGCCCTCCTCGGAGCCTCTCGATGCCCCTTCCGCTCTACCTGCTCGCCCTGGCCGTGTTCGCCATGGGCACCTCGGAGTTCATGCTCGCCGGGCTGCTGCCGCACCTGGCCGCCGACCTCGGCGTCACCGTCGGTACGGCCGGCGGGCTCAGCTCGGCCTTCGCGGTCGGGATGGCCGCCGGCGCGCCGCTGATGGCCGGGCTCGCCCGCAGCCGGCCGGGGCGCGCCGGCCTGCTCGGGTTCGTCCTGGTCTTCGCGGCGTCGCACGCCGTCGGGGCGCTCACCGCAAGCTTCCCGCTGCTGTTCGCGACCCGGGTGGTCGCCGCGCTCGCCAACGCCGGGTTCCTGGCGGTGGCCCTGACCACCGCCGCCTCACTCGTCCCCGCGGACCGCAAGGGGCGGGCGCTCGCGGTGCTGCTGTCGGGGACGACGGTGGCAACGGTCGCCGGCGTCCCGGGCGGGGCTGTGCTGGGCGCGCTGTTCGGGTGGCGCGCCGCGTTCTGGGCCGTCGCACTGCTCTGCCTGCCCGCCGCCGTCGGCATCGCCAAGGGCCTGCCGGCCGTTGCCACTTCGGCCGACCGATCCTCAACGACGGCCCTGCGCGCGGAGTTCGCCGAACTGCGCCGACCGCGGCTGCTCCGCGCGATGCTGCTCGCCGCGCTGGTGAACGCGGCGACCTTCGGCGGCTTCACCTTCCTCGCCCCCGTGATGACCGGCCGCGCCGGGCTGGGCGAGCTGTGGGTGCCGGTCGCACTGGTGCTGTTCGGTGCCGGGTCGTTCGCCGGGGTCACCGTCGCCGGGCGGCTCGCGGACAGTCGCCCCGGGCTGGTCCTCGCCGTCGGCGGCCCGCTGCTGCTGGTGGGCTGGCCCGCCCTGGCCGTCCTGGCGGGCCGGCCGGGCGCGCTGCTGCCGCTGGTGTTCCTGCTGGGCGCACTGTCGTTCGCGGTCGGCGGCACGCTGATCACCCGGGTGCTGTACGAGGCGGCCGGCGCTCCCGCCCTGGCCGGCGCCTACGCGACCGCCGCACTCAACCTCGGTGCCACCGCGGGCCCGCTGCTGGCCGCCGCCGCCCTCGGCACGGCGGCCGGCGACCTCGGCCCGTTCTTCACCGGGGGCCTGCTGGTCGCGGCGGCGCTGCCGATCGCCGCGATCCGGCCCGGGGCCGGCTGACCACGGCGTCCGGCACCGCGCCGCGCCGGCGGCGTTCGGCGGAGGTGGTCATGCGGCGGCTCCGTCCGTCGGCGGGTCCTTCTTCCCGCGACGCCAGGACAGACGCCAGGACAGGAGTGCCGGAGGACGCAGCGCACGCCCTCCGGCACCCCGCCGTCCAGGTGAACCGAACAGCCGACAACCGACAACGGATCCCCGGATGGCGGACTCACCGCACGGTGAAGTCCGCCATCATCGCCATGTCCTCGTGCTCCAGGTTGTGGCAGTGCAGCATGTACGCCCCCGCGTAGTCGGTGAAGCACACCAGCACCTCCACCGCCTCGGCCGGGCGCAGGTCCACGGTGTCCTTCCACCCCGCGTCGTACGGGCCCGGGTCCGCCCCGTTGCGGCCGATCACCTGGAAGTGGTCCAGGTGGACGTGCACCGGGTGGTGCAGGTCGGTGGAGAAGCGCCAGCGCTCGACCGCGCCGAGGGCGGGCGTGGCGATGCTCCGGCCGGGCTGGTACGGGCGGCCGTTGACGGTCCAGCCGTCGCCCCGGCTGCGCCGGAAGGTGAAGTCGCGGGTGGTGACGGCGGCGGAGGCGTCCAGGGCCTCGACGGTGGCGAGCCGGTCGGGCACCGTCGCGTCGTCGGTCAGCTGCTTCGCGGTGACGTCGAAGCGCATCACCTCGGCGGTCCGGCCGCTGCCGAAGCGGTTGACCAGCCGGACCCGGGTGCCGGGCGCGTAGCGGGAGAAGTCGACCACGACGTCGAAGCGTTCGGCGGGCGCGATCTCGATCCCGTCGTGCCGGATCGGGGCGGCGAGCAGGCCGCCGTCGGAACCGATCTGGACCAGCGCGCCACCGCCGGCCGGCTGCGGGTCCAGCTCCAGCCGGTACAGCCGGGCGTTGGAGGCGTTGAGCAGCCGCAGCCGGTAGCGGACCCGGTCGACGTCCAGCCGGGGCCAGGGCGCGCCGTTGACCAGGATGACGTCGCCGAGCACGCCGTTGGCGTAGGCGTCGGTGACGCCCGGCTCGGCGAGCCCGGGGTCGACGGCGGGGTAGCGGAAGGAGCCGTCGGCGGCGAAGGAGCGGTCGGCGATCATCAGCGGCAGGTCCCGCTCACCGCGCGGCAGCGGCAGCGCGGCCTCCTCGTCGTCGTGCACGAGGTGGAAGCCGGCCAGTCCGCGCCAGACGCCGGGGCCGGTGAAGCCCATCCGGTGGTCGTGGTACCAGAGGGTGGCGGCGCGTTGCCTGCCGGGATAGGTGTACGTGCGCTCGCCGACGGCGGTGCGGGCCGCCGCATGGTCCATGCCCGGCATGCCCGCCATGCCCGGCATGGCATGGGCCGCGTCCGCCGACGACCCCACCGGCAGCAGCAGGTCCACCGGGTAGCCGTCGCTGTCCGCCGGGGTGTGCCCGCCGTGCAGGTGCGTCACCGAGGGCACCGGCAGCTCGTTGCGGTGCTTGACCACCGCCGCCCGCCCGGTGCGGGTGACCACGGTCGGCCCAGGGAAGCTGCCCCCGTACGTCCAGGCCTCGGTCCTCACCCCGGGCAGGATCTCCAACGTGGCGGCCTGCTGGGTGATCTCGTAGTAGTCGCTGGTCCCGTCGGTGCGCACCGGGGACAGCACGGCCGGCACCGGCAGCGCGGCCCGGAAGGCCTCCGGCAGGTCGAGTTCGCTGCTCAGCAGCCGCCCGGGGCGGCCCTCGGCCAGCAGCCGGGCGGCGGAGGGGACGGCGACGGCGGCCAGGGCGCCCGCGCCGAGGACGGAGGCGCCGATGCCCAGGAACCGGCGCCGGTTCACCGGGGCACCTCCACCGGCCCGTTGGGGCGCGGCAGCCGTCCGGTGCCGTCCGGACCGCCGGCGGCCGGTGCGTACCGGGCCGGCAGCGGTATCCGCCAGGCGCCGACCAGGCCGAACAGCACGCCGCTGACCAGCAGCACGCCGAGCGTGACGTGCACGCCGAGCGCCCGGGCGTAGCCGGCGGTGATCTGGCCGACGACGGCGACGGTGAGCAGGGCCGTGGTCCACAGCGGCCAGAGCGGGCCCCGGCCGGGCCGCCGGACGGCGACGGCCACCGCCAGCTGGACCACCACCACGGTGGCCAGCATCATCGCGTTGCCCTCGTGGTCCTTCAGGGAGTCGTAGGTGCCGTTCAGGAAGCTGCCGGCCAGCATGACCTGGAGCAGCGCCAGCAGCGCCAGCAGGGTGGTGGAGGTGCGCAGCAGGATCAGCGGCCAGCGGGGCGCGGGGCCGGCAGGAGGACTGCTCATGTCGGGCTACTCTCTGCGTCGACGGTCGAGCGGGGCGGGCGAGAGCGTAGCTGATCCGACATCAAGATCAGCTCCAATAAAGATTGTTGGACCACCCGATGGTCCCGGTGATCCTCGCTTCAGGCACCGTTCCCACACGAAGGAGGGGTGCCCTTGAGCCATCCTCAAGGGCACCCCTCCCCGGCCCGTCGCAGCCCGCCGCTGCCGCGGCCCCCTACTGCCGCGCCGTGCCCAGCGCCGCCGGCCGGGTCCGCAGCAGCGCCCGGGCCGGCAGCCCGGTCGCCCCGAGGCAGAGCAGCACCGCTCCGGCGGCCAGCGGCACGGCGAGCATCGGCGGCACGTACGGGGCGGAGCCGGCCACACCCCGGGCGACCGGCACCAGCGTGACCGCGGCGATCGCCGCGCCGACCGCCAGCCCGGTCGCGGCCACCAGCAGCGCCTCCCAGCGCATCATGCCGCGCACCTGGCGCCGGGTGGTGCCGGCCAGCCGCAGCAGCGCGACCTCGCGGCGCCGGTCCAGCACCGTCATCACCAGCGTGTTGGCGGCGCTGACGGCGGCGAACCCGCCGAGCACCGCGGCCATCACGGTGTTGGCCCAGCCGCTGAGCTCCAGGTCCTTGTCGGCCTGGGCGACGAACCCGGCCCGGTCGGTCACCGCCGCCCCGGCGAGCCTGCCCAGCCCGGCGGCCACCGCCGCCGGGTCGGCGCCCGGCGCGTCGGCGACCAGCACCTGGCTGTCGTACCCGGCGGTGACGTGCGCGGCCACCGCGGCCCGGGGCAGCAGCGCCTGGCCGACGCCGAGCCCGCGGTCGTACACCGCGACCACGGCGGGCCGCACAGCAGTGCCGTCGCCGAGCCAGAGCGGCACCCGGTCGCCGATCTCGGCGCCGAGGGAGTCGGCCAGGGTGGCGCTCAGCGCGATGGTGTCGGAGGCGCGGCCGAGGTCGGCCAGCGCGCCGCTGCGCACGCCCAGGTCGAGCACCTTGGGCAGCCGGGCCGGGTCGCCGTCCACCCCGAGGACGGGGGCGGAGCCCAGCTGCTCGCCGTTCCTGTAGATCACTCCGGTGCGCAGCACGCCGACGGCGGTGTCCACGCCGGGCACCCCGGCCGCCCGCTCGGCCGTCCCGACGGGCAGGCCGGGGCCGGTGGCGCCGACCACGTGGTCGGCGGTGACGCCGGCCCGGACGTTCTCGCCGGCGGTGTGGCGCACGGTGCTCTGCAGGATCAGCAGCGTGCCGCAGAAGGCGGTGACCAGGACGATCGGGGTGATCGCGGAAGCCAGCCGACGGGCGTTGGCACGGGCGTTGTCGGCGGCCAGCGAGCCGGGCGCACCGCCGGCCCGCAGCGGGGCGCCGAGCACCGCAGCGGCGCCCCGGGCCAGCCAGGGGCCGAGCAGGGCGACGGCCATCATGAAGCACATCACGACGCCGAGCGCGGTCTGGGCGGCCTTGGCGCCGTCCAGGGCCGTGGCGACGGCGCCGGCCACGACGCCGCCGACGGTGAAGACGAGCCCGAGGACGGTGCGCACCTTGCCCGGCGGGGCCGGTTCGACGGCGGCCTCGCCGAGCGCCTGGGCGGCCCGCATCCGGGACGGCCGGCGGGCGGCCAGGAAGCCGGCGGTCAGCGCGGCGAGGGTGCAGGCGAGGACGGCGGCCAGCATCGGCAGCGGGCCGATGTCCGGACGGACGCCCGCGGGGACGGCGCCGCGCTCGACCAGCTGGCCGAACCACCAGCGGGCGAGGGCCAGTCCGGGCAGGATGCCGAGCGCCGCGGCGAGCGGCGCGACCAGCATCGCCTCGGCGGCGATGGTGCGGCGGATCTGGCGCGGGGTGGCGCCGATGGCGCGCAGCAGGGCGAACTCGCGGGCGCGCTGCCCGGTGGCGAGGGCGACGGTGCTCATCACCACGAAGATCGCGGTCATGGTGGCGTACCCGCCGAAGCTGCCGCCGAGGGCCACCAGCATGGTGCGGGCACCACCCAGAGCCGGGTATTCGACCTCGCCCCGGGCGTCCCCGGTGAAGGTCCTGGCGTCGCCGCCGACGGCCTGGCGGACCTGTGCGGCCAGTGCGGCGGCGGTCACGCCCTCGCGGGGCTGCACGGCGATGGCGTCGATCCGGCCGGGGTGGCCGGCGAGGCGGTCGGCGGTGGCGTCGGCGAACCACGCGGTGGGGCCGGCCTGCTGGGCGGCGGCCAGACCGGAGACCCGGTAGTTCGCGGTGCCGCCCGGCGCGGTGAGCGTGAGGTTCGCGCCAGGCGCGAGATGGGCTGCACGCGCCGTGTCGGCGTCCAGCACCACCTCGTTCACGCCGGGCGCGCGGCCCTCCAGCAGCTGGTCGCCCGGCCCGGCGATGCCGAGCGCGGCGAAGCCCCGGCCGGTCAGGGCCGGCGCCTGCCCGGTGGCGGGCAGCGGGAAGGCGGTGTCCGGCCGGGCGGCCGCGACGCCGGGCAGCGCGGCCAGCCGGCCGACCAGCGCGGCGTCCGTCCGGGCCCGCTCCGGGGTGGCCTGTTCCTCGGTCGCGGTGTCCTCGCCGATCTTCCGCTGGATCTTCACCGCCTGGTCGGCCGCGACCACCACCGGGGCGGCGGCGTACCGGTCGGGTTCGACGCTCGCCGTCAGGCCGGTCTGCAGCAGCACTCCGCAGGCCACCACCACGGCGGCGCCCAGCAGCAGGGCCACCAGGGTGCCCACGAAGGACGCGGGCCGAAAGCGCACCGAGGAGCGCGCGAGTCCGTTCGTCATGCCGCCACTCCCACCGGGCGGGCGGTCAGCGCGACCATCCGGTCCGCGACGGCCTGCGGGCTCGGGTGCGGCAGGTCGTCCACGATCGCGCCGCCGGCCAGGAACAGCACCCGGTCGGCGAAGGAGGCCGCCACCGGGTCGTGGGTCACCATCACCACGGTCGCGCCGAGTGAGTCCACGGCCCGGCGCAGCAGGGCCAGCACCTCGTGCGCGGTCCGGGTGTCCAGCGCGCCGGTCGGCTCGTCGGCGAACACCACGTCGGGGCGGGTGATCAGCGCGCGGGCGATCGCCACCCGCTGCTGCTGACCTCCGGACAGCTGGCCGGGCCGCCGCCGGGCGTGCTCGCCGAGGCCCACCCGCTCCAGCAACTCCCGTGCCCGGGAACGGTCCTGACGCTCCCCGGCGAGGCGCTGCGGGAGCAGCACGTTCTGCTCGACGGTCAGCGAGGGCAGCAGGTTGAAGGACTGGAAGACGAAGCCGATCCGGCTGCGGCGCAGCTTGGTGAGCCGGTTCTCGCTCAGCTCGGTGATGTCCTCGCCGCCGAGCCGGACCTGCCCGGAGTCCGGGCGGTCCAGGCCCGCCGCGCACTGGAGGAAGGTGGACTTGCCGGAGCCGGACGGGCCCATCACCGCGGTGAAGCTGCCGTGGCCGAGCGCCAGGTCGATCCCGCGCAGCGCCTGCACCGTCGCCTCGCCGCGCCCGTAGGTGCGGCACACCCCGCGCAGCTCGACCGCGGGAGCCGCCTGCCGGGCGGCGCCGACCGGGGCCGTGCCGTGAACGTCGGTGCCGTACGTGCCGGTGCCGTGAACGTCCGTGCCGTACGTGCCGTACGTGCCGGTGCCGTGAACGTCCGTGCCGTACGTGCCGTACGTGCCGGTGCCGTGAACGTCGGTGCCGGACACGTCGGTCCTGCGGCGGTCTTGGCGGCGTGCCATGGATGGGCCTTCCTTCGGTTCTGCGTCGCTCGTCGTCGACGTGCTCCAACCTAGGAAGGGCGGGCTCCGCGAACCATGCAGGTCACCGGCGGACCGCGGGTGGGGTTATCCCCCCACCGGTTCGGCGGAGATCCCCAGGTAGGCGGCGCGCAGCTCGGCGAGCACCGGGTGGCCGGGGTCGAAGACGGTGCCGTCCACGGCCGCCAGCGGCCGCACCCCGACGCCCGCGTTCACCGCGAAGGCAGCGGTGAAACGGTCCAGTCCGGCGGCGGGCAGCGGCTCGCGGGACTGCGGGCCCCGGTACGCCCCCGACAGCAGGGCCTCGGTGACGCCGGGCAGGCTCGGGCCCTGCGGCCAGACCAGCTCGTCCTCGGCCAGGAAGCCGACGTTCCAGGTCGCGCCCTCGACCACCAGGCCGCCCTCGTCGACCAGCAACACGTCGCCGTAGCCCGCGAGTTGGGCCTGCCGACGGTGGTGCACCAGGCCGAACAGGCCGACGTGCTTCACCTCCGGCAGCTCCCGCCGGTACGCCACGGTGCGGACCCGCAGCGGGGCGGGCGCGGCCGCCGCGGCCGGGCGGGTGGTCACCAGCAGGACGGGTGCGGCCGGGGCGGCGGGGCGCTCCAGGCCGAGCGCCGGGTCGTACACGGTCACCCGGACGATCACCGGCGCACCGTCGGCGGGCAGCACCGCGCCGATCCGCTCCCGCACCACCGCCCGGTCCAGCTCGGCACCGAACAGCACCCGGCAGTCCCGGACCAGCCGGTCCAGGTGCAGCGCCAGACCGCGCACCCGGCCCGCCTCGGCGCGCAGGGTGGTGAAGTGCCCGTAGTTGAGCAGCCCCAGCGCGGCCAGCCGCGCCGGGTCGGCGGGGGCGCCGTCGATCTCGATCTCAGCCATCCCCCGAGTCTGCCAGCTGCGGGGACGGCGGCGGGGCGAGGTCCGGCAGCGGCACCGGGCGGTACGGGCCGGCCATCCGGCGGCCCGCCGTCCGGGCCGCCCGCTCGAACTCCTCGATCCGGTACGCCAAGCCCTCCGGCTCCCCCGCGTCCGACCAGCGCCACGCCTCCGCCCACCACTGCGGGCCGCGCACCAGCGGCCGGCCGGCCAGCGCCAGGTACAGGGCCAGCGTGGAGCGGGCGTACTCGTGCACCCAGCCGTCGCAGCCCCGGTAGTCCGCCGTCTCGTCCAGCCGCAGCCAGCGGCCCTCCTGCCCGGCGGCCAGTATCGGCACCCAGCCGCGCAGCCGGTCGGCGACCAGCAGGAACAGCCGGCCGTCCTCCTCCCGCACCCGGTGCAGCGGGAGCTGCGGCATCCGGGCGAAGGACAGCGAACGCTTCCAGCCCACCACCCACAGGCCCCGGCGCAGGTAGTAGCGGACCGCCGACTGCCACGACCAGTGCGCTTCCAGCCGGAACCCCGGCAGGCCCTCGGCGGTGGCCGCCGCGTACACCTCGTCCAGCGCGGCGGCGGCCAGCCCGTGGCCGCGCACGGCCGGGGTCACGTAGAGGGAGGAGACGGCGAGCTGGCTCGGGCCCTTGGTCCAGTTGTCCACCGCGACGGTGCCCACCACGGCACCGGCATCGTCCTGGATCCAGTAGCGCCGCCGGTACAGCTCCCCGCCCGGCCACTCCCGCCCGCTCTCCCCCAGCCGCTCCCGCCACCCGCGCTCCGCCTGCGGCGCCAGCCCGTCCGGTTCCACCTGCTCGCCCAGCTCGCCCTCCACCAGGGACGCCAAGTCCCAGAGCGCGAACCGCCGTTCCTCCCCCGGCCCGGCCGCCCGCAGCCGCGGCCCCGCCGCCAGCCGGTCCTGCGCCCGCTCCACCGCCGCACCCCACGACCTCCGCACACGGCGAGGATAGCGGGAAGGCCGGGACGAGCAGTAATCCGTCGACCACCGAACGTCAGCGCGGGCAGGGGGATACGGGGTGACGGCCGCACGCCACCGGCGGGCGGGGTAGGGGAAACCCGACCACAGGACTCGACTTGGCCGTGATGACCTCGCCGGCCCGCGCCGATGCAATGGAGGGGTGACGAAACGGGCGTGGTGGTGGTGCGGCGGGTGGGTGGTCGCGGCGGGGTGGGCGGGTGCGTTTCCGGTGCTCTCCGGGCTCGGGCCGCACCGGAGTTGGGGGGCCTGGGCGGCCTGCGGGTACCTGTCGGCGGCGCTCGCCGTGGTGCTGCTGCGGCGGCGCGGGCGTGAGGTGTCGGTGGCGGTCGCGGCCGTCGGGGCGGTGCTGGTACCGCTGCTCGTGCTGGTGACGGACGGGCGGGGGCAGAGCGAGGTCGGGGTGATCGAGCGCTCCGGGTCGCTGCTGCTGCACACCGGCACGCCGTACCTGGCCGACCCGCAGTCCGTCGCGGAGTACACCCCGTACCTCCCCGGGATGGCCCTGCTGGGCCTGCCCCGGGCGCTGCTGGGCGGTGCGCCGCTGGGCGACGCCCGGCTCTGGTGTGCGGCGGTGTTCCTGCTCTGCGTGCTGCGGACGGTGCCCGCCGGGTGCCGGCTCGGCGCCGCCGCGCTCACCGCCTCGCCGGTGGTCTCGCTGCCGCTCTGCGTCAGCGGGGTCGACCTGCCGCTCACCGGCCTCTGCTGGCTCGCCTTGGTCCGGGCCGCCGAACGGCGGCCGGTGGCGGCCGGGTTGGCGCTGGCCGCCGCCTGCTCGCTGAAGTGGACGGCCTGGCCCGCGCTCGCCGTGGTGGCGGCCCTGCTGGCGGCCGCCGCCGGACGGCGCGCGGCGCTGCGCGGGACGGCCGTCGCGGTGGGGGCGGCGGCGCTGGCGGTGCTGCCGGTGGCGCTGCGCGCCCCGGGGCCGCTGGCGGAGCAGGTGTTCGCCTTCCCCACCGGGCGCGGCCGGCTGCCGACCCCGGCCGCCAGTCCGCTGCCCGGGCGGCTGCTCGCCGACCTCGGTGCGCCCGGCTGGTACGCCACCGTCGCCCTGCTGCTGCTCGCCGGGCTCGCCGTCGGGGCCTCGCTGCTCACCCGCCCGCCGCGCACCGCGGCCGCGGCGGCGCACCGGCTGGCCCTGGGGCTGTCGGCGGCCTTCCTGCTGGCCCCCGCCGGGCGGTTCGGCTACCTCGCGCTGCCGCTCGTCCTCGTCCTGCTCTCCGTTCCGAAAACCTTCCCGCTCTCCATTCCGAAAGGCCTGCCATGGGCACCACCCTCGTCGTCACCAACGACTTCCCGCCGCGCCAGGGCGGAATCGAGACCTTCGTCAAGGCCATGGCCGACCGCGTCCCCGGCCACGACGTCGTGGTCTACACCTCGGCCGAACCGGGCGCGGAGCGCCACGACGCCGCTCTCCCCTACCCGGTGATCCGCGACCGCGCCCACACCCTGCTGCCGACCCCGCGGGCCACCCGCCGGGCCGCCGGGACAGCCCGGGCGCACGGCTGCGACCGGGTGTGGTTCGGCGCCGCCGCGCCGCTCGCCGCGATGACGCCGGGGCTGCGGCGGCTGGCGCCCGGCATCCGCCGCACCGTCGCCACCACGCACGGCCACGAGATCTGGTGGGCCCGCACGCCGGGCGCCCGCGGCCTGCTGCGCCGGATCGGCCGCAGCACGGACGTGGTGACCTACCTCGGTGCCTACACCCGTGCCCGGATCGCCCCCGCGCTCGGGCCGGACGCCCGGCTGGCGCGACTGGTACCGGGGGTCGACCCGTCGGTCTTCCGGCCGGCCGCCGCCACCAACGTGTCCGCCGCCCCGGTCATCCTCTGTGTGGCACGGCTGGTCCCGCGCAAGGGCCAGGACGTACTGATCCGCGCGCTGCCCGCGATCCGCCGGTCCGTGCCCGGGACCACCCTGGTGCTGGTCGGCCGGGGCCCGGACGAGGACCGGCTGCGGGGCCTCGCCCGCCGGCTCACCGAACCGGACAGCGTGGTGTTCGCCGGCGGCCTCGGCCACGCCGCGACGGCCGTCCACTACGCCGGGGCGGACGTCTTCGCGATGCCGTGCCGCACCCGTCGGCTGGGGCTGGAGGCCGAGGGCCTCGGCATCGTCTACCTGGAGGCGGCCGCCGCCGGCCTCCCGGTGGTGGCCGGCCGCTCCGGCGGCGCCCCGGACACCGTCCTGGACGGCGTCACCGGCACGGTCGTCGACGGCCGCTCCCCCGCCGAGGTGGCCGCCGCCCTGACCCGGATCCTGCTCGCCCCGCCCGCCGAGCGCGCCCGGACGGGGGCGGCGGGACGGCGCTGGGCCGAGGAGCACTGGACCTGGGAGTCCTCGGCGCGGCGGCTCACCGACCTGCTGGACCCCGAGGTCCCCCTGCCCGGCGCGACCGCCCCGGTCAATCCGGCTGCCCCCGCAGGTGCCTGACCAGCCGTGCGATCGCGGGTGCCCCGCCGTTGGCGCGCACCGCCGTCACCCAGTTCCGCGCCTGGCCCGGCAGGTCGTCCCGGCTCGGGCAGGAGAAGCTGAACAGCCAGACGTGGGCGGACAGATCGCGCTCCGAGATCGTCCGCCACTCCTCGCCCCCGGCCTCCGTCAGGGTTTCCTGGCAGGCGGCCAGCGCCAAGTCCCCGTCCCCTGCCCACTCCTGCCGCAGCCACAGCAGGAAGTTGGTCTGGGCCGTCGTGGTGTCGTCCCTGGTCGCCTCGCCCTTGAGCAGTCGGTTGACGATCGCGCTCTGCGGTTCCCGTGTCCTTGCCATGACTCCATCGTTCCGGCACCGCGACCGCCGTGACAAGGGGGTCGATCGTCCGCAGGCCGGCCCTTCGGTCACTCCCCCCGCAGGTGCGCCAGCACGGCGAGCACCCGCCGGTTGCCCTCCGTCGGGTCCAGGTCCAGCTTCGTGAAGATGTTCCCGCAGTGCTTCACCACCGAGGCCTCGGTGATGCTCAACCGGCCCGCCACGGCCTGGTTGTTGAGGCCCTCGGCCATCAACGCGAGCACCTCGCGTTCGCGCGGGGTGAGTCGGGCCAGCGGGCGGTCGGCGGACTGACCGCGCAGCAACACCCGGACCACCTCGGGGTCGATCACCGTCTCCCCGTCGGCGACCCGCCGCAGCGCGTCCAGGAAGTCCGCGACGTCACCGACCCGGTCCTTCAACAGGTAGCCCAGACCGGCCGGTTGGGCACCGGCGGCGGCGAGCAGCCGGGTCGCGTACGGGGTGGCCACGTACTGGGAGAGGACCAGGACGGGCAGGCCCGGGTGGCGCTCGCGCAGGGCGAGGGCGGCGCGCAGGCCCTCGTCGGTGTGGTCGGGGGGCATCCGGACGTCGGTGACCACGATGTCCGGCCGGTCGGCGTCCACGGCCGCGGCCAGCGCCCCGGCGTCGCCGACGGCCGCGGTCACCCGGTGGCCGCCCAGCGCGAGGAGTTCGACCAGTCCGGCGCGCAGCAGCACCGCGTCCTCGGCGATCACGACCCGGAGCACGGGACCTCCAGCCGCAGCGTCGTCGGGCCGCCCGTCGGGCTCGTCACCATCAGCCGTCCTCTCAGCAGTGCCACCCGGTCGGCGAGTCCCGCCAGTCCGGCCCCGGCGGCCGGGTCCGCCCCGCCGTGGCCGTCGTCGGTCACCTGGACGACCAGCCGGCCGCCCGCGAGACGCCCGTGGACGGTGATCGCGGTGGCGCCGCTGTGCTTGGCCGCGTTGGTGAGCGCCTCGGTGACGGTGAAGTAGGCGGTGGTCTCCACGGGGGCGGGCAGCCGCTCCGGGAGCTCGATGTCGGTGGCCACCGGGATCGGGTGGCGCTGCGCGACCTCGTCGACGGCGGCGGCGAGCCCGTGGTCGGTGAGCACCTGCGGGTGGATGCCGCGCACCAGTTCGCGCAGCTGCTCCAGCGCCTGCCGTGCCTCGCCGCGCGCCCGGGTGACGAGCTCGGCGGCCCGGGCGTCCCGGTCACCCTCGATGCCCCCGCCTCTGGCCCCCTCCCGGCCGCGCAGCTCGTACTCGGCGAGCCCGAGGGTCATGCTGAGCGCGACCAGCTGCTGCTGTGCGCCGTCGTGCAGGTCTCGCTCGATCCGGCGCCGCTCGGCCTCGAAGGCGTCGGCCAACCGGGCGCGGGAACGGGTGAGTTCGAGCACCTGACGGCCGAGGTCGTCCTCCCGCGGCCCGAGCAGGAAGCGGGCCAGCGCGACCTCGGCACAGGCCAGCAGCGCCCCGGCGTACGCACAGAGCAGCAGGCCGGCCAGCCCGGCGGCGGTGAACGGCAGGGCGGCGAGCGGCCCGGGGACGGCGTGCCCGGGGACGAGCATCACGGTCTCCGGATCGAGCGCCCAGACCACCAGCGGGGAGACCACGTACAGGCCGGAGAGCACCAGCAGCACGGTGAAACCGAGCGAGGCGGCGGCCAGCACGGTCGAGACGAGCACGGCGTGGGCGAGTTCGCGCCAGGTGGCCCGCTCGCGCAGCCGGGTGCGGACGCGGGCGCGGCGGCCCGCCCCGGGCAGGCTCCGGTGCGGGTCGGGCGGGGGGAACGGCTCGACCAGCCGCAGCCGCCACCGGGCCACGGCGGCGGCGGGGATGCCGGCGAGCGCCAGGGCGAGCAGCACCGGCAGCCCGACGCCGACCACCGACAGCCCCGCACCGAGCGCCAGCAGCGCCGCGAGGACCGCCAGCAGCACCGGCCCGAACAGCGCGCCGCCGAGCAGGTACGCCCAGCAGCGCGGCACCCAGCGGGTGAACGGGAAGCGCAGCGGGTTCGCCCGCAGCGCCTCGCCTACGGACGTCGGCTGCTGCTCCCCCTCGCTGGTCCGTTCGCTGGTCCGTTCGCTGCTCCCCTCGCTCACCCGGTCCACCCTAACCGACCGGCTGACGGCCCTTCGGGTCCTCGGCCGGCTCCACGGTCCGGGCCCGGCGCGGCCTGGTCAGCGCGACGGCCGCGATCACCAGCGCGCCGCCGGCCAGGGCGTTCCAGCCCACCGGCTCGTGCAGGAAGGCCGCGCCGAGGACGGTGGACCACAGCGGGGTCACATAGGTGACCGCGGAGGCCACCGCCGTGCCCGCCGACCGGACCAGGCCCAGGTTGAGCAGGTAGGCCAGGCCCGTCCCGAGCGCGCCGAGCACCAGCAGGGCGGCGGACGCGGCGTGGCCCGGCCAGTGCGGGGCACCCGCGGTGACCGGGGCGATCAGGGCCAGTTCGGCCGCGGCACAGCCGATCTGGAGTGCGGAGAGGGTGGTCACCGACTCCGGGCGGCCGGACAGGAAGCGGCGCAGGTAGGCGAAGCCGGCGCCGTAGCAGCCGGCGGCGGCCAGGCAGGCCAGCGCGCCGGCGGTCGCCCCGGCACCGAGGCCGCGCCAGACCCCGAGCACGGTGAGCACGCCGAGGAAGCCGAGCCCGAGGCCGGCCAGCCGGCGGGCGCCCGGGTGGCGCTCCTCGGGGACGGTGAGCACCGCGAACAGCAGGGTGAACAGCGGGGTGGTCGCGTTCATCACCCCGGCGAGCACCGAGCTGACCCTGGTCTCGCCGAAGGAGAACAGGGTGAACGGCACGGTGTTGAGCAGCACCGCGACCACTGCCGAATGCCCCCACAGCGCCCGATCGCGCGGGGCCCGCTCGCCGCGCAGCAGCAGGACCACCCACAGCGTGACGGCACCGAGCAGGCAGCGCCACAACGCCACCCACACCGGCGGCACCCCCGCGTCGACCGCCACCTTGATCAGGGCGAAGCTCGCGCCCCAGATCACCGACAGGGCCACGAAGCCCGGCAGCCAGCGCCGCACCTCCACCACCTCCGTCCTCGCACCGCGCTTGCTCGCGTGTTCGCTTGTTCGCTTGTCGCTGGACAGAGCGTGACCCGGCACCGGAGCATGAGTCCAACAAGTGGTAGCCCATTCGTGATGAGGAAGTCTCATGGCCCCGGACGTCAACCTGGCCCAGCTCAGGGCCTTGGTCGCGGTCGCCGACACCGGCGGCTTCAGCGCGGCCGCCGACGACCTGGGCATCAGCCAGTCCGCGGTCTCGCACGCCGTCGCCGCGCTGGAGCGGAGTCTCGGCGCGCCCGTGCTGCGGCGCGGAAACCCGTGCCGTCCCACCCCGCTGGGCGAGCAGGTCCTGCCGCACGCCCGGACCGCCGTCGCCTCGGCCGCCGCCGTCCGCGCGATCGCCACCCGGCACTCCGGCGGCCTGACCGGCACGGTACGGCTGGCGGCGCCGACCACCGTCTGCCAGGCGCTGCTGCCCGGGCTGTTGCAGGACTGGCGGGCGGCCTACCCGCAGGTGACCGTCCGGGTCTTCGAGGGCGAGGACGAGGAGCTGGCGGCCTGGCTGGAGGCGGGCACGGTGGACGCCGCCGTGCTGGTGGACGCCGGGCCGCTGCCGCCCGGGGCGGTCGCGCTCGGCGCCGACTCGATGCACGCGCTGCTGCGCCGCGACCACCCACTCGCCGGTCAACCGACCATCCACGTGGCCGAGTTGGAGGACGACGACTTCCTGCTCTCGGAGGGCGGCTGCGAACGTCACATCCGCGAGGCCTACCGGCGGGCGGGCACCCGCTTCACGCCCCGGCACCGCATCCGCGACCTGAACACCCTGATCGGCATGGTGCACGCGGGCGTCGGGGTCTCGGTGATGCCCGCGCTGGCGCTGACCATGCTCCCGGCCGAGTGCGTACTGGTCCCGGTCCGGCCCACCGTCCACCGGACGCTGTCGCTGACCGGGCCGACCGGCCGCCCGTGGTCCCCGGCGGTCAGCGGGCTGCTGGCGGGGGTGGAGGCCGGGGTCGGGGTCTGACCTGCTGCAACGGCTCCCACCCGGGTCGCGTGGATTCACCTGCGCGACTGACGGGGCGTCCGGTGGGGAGCGGTGGGGGGAGCGGTGGGGCGGATTTCGCTGGGCCACACCGTCTGCACGCCCTGGCGGTTACCATCGCCCCCATGCCCCCGCAGGACCACCCCGACCGCGCCGAGCCGGTGCCGCCGCACCGTCGCCGAGGGGCGCTGAGGTGTGGTACGGGACCATCGGCCCAGCCAGCCAGCCAGCCAGCCAGCCAGCCAGCCAGCCAGCCACGTAGCGCCCCTCGCAGCTCGGACTCCCCCGCCGAGGTGCTGTTCGCCGTGCGCTCGGCCGCCGCGCTGCACCGGCTGCTCGACCTGCTGCCGGCCTTCGAGGGTGACGACCGGGTCCGCTGCCGCTTCACCCTCGTGCCCGGCTCCGACTTCGCCGCCGACGCGCTCGCGGCCGTGGACTCCGCCGGGGCGCGCTGCATCCCGTGGGCCGAGGCCCTCGCCTGCCGGCACGACCTGATCCTCACCGCCAGTCCCAAGGGCGCGCTCGGCGGCCTGCGCGGCCGGCAGGTGCTGCTCCCGCACGGCGCGGGCTTCAACAAGGCGCTGGCGCGGGAGGGCTCGCCGGAGCTGCCGTCCGGCCTCGACCCGGCGTTCCTGCTCAGCGGCGGCAGCCCCACCGCCGCCCTGCACGCCCTCGCCCACCCCGACCAGATCGATCGGCTGGCCGCCCGGCTGCCCGACGCCCGGCGGCACGCCGTCGTCGCCGGGGATCCGACGCTCGACCGGATCCTGGAGTCCCTGGACCGGCGCGAGGCCGTCCGCGCCGCACTCGGCACCGGCGGGCGGCGGCTGGTGGTGCTCTCCTCCACCTGGGGACCGCAGTCGCTGCTCGCCCGCCGCCCCGACCTGCCCGCCGAACTCGCCGCCCGGCTGCCGTACGACGGGTACCAGCTGGCGCTGATCGTCCACCCCAACGAGTACAGCCGGACCGGTTCCTTCGACCTGTCCCGGCGGCTGCGCCCCGCGCTGGACGCCGGGTTGATGCTCGCGGCGCCGTACGAGGAGTGGGCGGCCCTGCTCGTCGCCGCGGACGTCCTGGTCACCGACCACGGCTCGGTGGCGCTCTACGCCGCCGCGCTGGACCTGCCGGTGGTGGCGGCCTGCGACGGCGCCGACGAACTGGTCCCCGGCAGCCCGATGGCCCGGTTGCTGGCCGCCGTCCCGCGTCTGGACCCGGTGGACCCGGCGCCGTGCCTGCCGGAAGGACCCGGCCGCACCCGCCGGTTCGCCGATCGGGCCTTCGCGCGCGCCGGACAGTGCCTGGAGACGCTGCGGCCCGAGCTGTACGAGCTGCTCGGTCTGGTCCCGCCGCCGTACCCCGCGCAGCCGCGCCCGCTGCCGGTGCCCGAGCACGCCCCGCGGACCCCGGCCGCGTTCGCCGTCCGGGCCTCCACCGACCGTGATCCGATCACCGTCGAACGGCTCCCGCCCTGGACGGACCTGCCCTTCCACCACCTCGCCGCCGAGTACGGCCGGGCCGGCACCCGCGCGCTCCAGAGCGCCGCCCTGATCTACCGCCGCGCCGACGCCCCGGCCGCGCGAACCGGCTGGCACCACGAGTACCGGACCGCCGCCGACTGGACGGCCGAGGTCTTCGAGGAGTACCCGAACTGCCGCACGGCCGCGGTGGTCCTCTCCCCCGCCACCGCCCTGCTGCGCCGCGACGGCGGCGCCCCGGTCGGCGTCCAGGTGGCCGCCGACCGCTCCGGCGGCCGCGTCCGCCGCACCGACCCGGCCGCCGCCCTGTCCGCCGTCCACACCTGGCTCGCCGCCCGCCCGGACGCCCTGCGCACCCTCCCCGCCACCCTGACCGCTCGCCTCGGCAGCACGACCCACCGCATCCGGCTGGCACCCGCCACCGAAGCCGAGGCCGACCACCCGGTCTGACCCGCTCAGCCCCACCCGTCCGGCGGGAGGTACGGCGGCGCGGGCACGTCCCACTGCGCGTCCCACCGGCCGACGGCCGCGCGCAGTTCACGCGCGTGCCGGGGCGACAGGGCGTGCATCACCGCTTCCAACAGCTCCCGGTCGTCCCACGGGTTACCGCAGCAGTACCAGTGGAGGTCTCCCTCGCCGTAGTCCTGCCACAGCAGGCGCTCCGGGCGATGGACGTACGCCCGCCACCGGCGCAGCGCGGCCGTGACGTCCCCGGGCCGCAGGTAGTTCCGCGTGCGTTCGAGGCGCGCGACCTCCGCGAGCGCCCGCGCGGACACCCCGTCGATCGCCACCCCTGTTCCCCGCATCCGGCGGCGCGGAAGGTCCGCCCGGATCCGTCCCGGCCGACTACGCGGCACGGGCCTTTCGGTTGGTCGTCATGCGGCGCATCCTGGCACCTGCCCGACCGGTGATCAACGGGTTTTGTCCGCCTCCGCCCGGCCGCCTTCCTCCGACGTGGGCGACATCACCGTCTTCTGCCCGGTCGGCGCGGCCGGCACCGAGGTCCCCGCCCTTGGCGAGCAGGCGCGCGGGCCCTGAGCTACCCCCGCAGGCGCTCCGCCTCCGCCCGGTAGCCGGCCGCCAGCTCGGCCTCGCCGAGCTCCTGGTGGAAGTCCGCCAGCGCCTCCAGGACCCGCAGTTCGTCCGCGGCCGACTGCCGGGCGCGGGCACCGTCGAGGGCGGCCCGGTAGTGCGGCGCGGCCTCCTCCGGCCGACCGGCCGCGCGCAGGGCGGTGGCGAGTTCGAAGGCGGTGCGGGAGGCCATCCGGGCCCGCTGGAGCTCGGTGGCGACGTGGTGCGCCTCGGTGAGCAGGGTGACGGCACGCCCGGGGTCGCCGAGGGCGAGGGCGGCACGGCCGAGCAGGTAGGTCTGGAGCATCGCGCCGTAGGTGTTGCCGATGGCGAGGTGCTCGGCGCGGGCCGCCTCGAAGTCGGGAACGGCGGCGGCCCAGTCGCCCTGGACGGAGGCCAGCTTGCCGCGGAACTCGACGGCGGAGGCGCGGAGCTTGCGCTCCGGCTCGGTGGAGCCGAGCAGTTCGGCGCGGTGGACGGCGACCCGCAGCTGCTCGGCGGCCTCCTGGTAGCGGCGCTGTTCCCAGAGCGGGCGGGCGAGCTGGCAGCGCATCCGGACGACGGCGAGCGGGTCCCCGGACCGGTCGGCGCCGGCCACTCCGAGGGTGAAGGCGTCGATCGCGTCGGCGTAGTGCTGGTGGTCGAGGAAGTGCGTCCAGAGCGGTTCGCACAGGGCGACGGCGTCGGCGTCCAGGCCGTCCTCGTGGGCGATGCGCACGCAGCCGTACAGGGCGAGGTGCTCGCGCTCCAGCCAGTGCAGGGCCTCGTGCGGGGAGGCGAACGACAGGTCGGGCGTCTCGACGAGCCCCGGTTCGTCGACCGGGGGCCGGGCCACCACCAGGCGCGGACCGGCCGCGATCAGGTCCGCGTGGGCGGCCTGCCGCCGGTACCAGCGGACCAGGCGGCGCCGGGCGGCCGGGACGTCCTCGGCGGAGCCATGGGACCGCCGCGAGGCATGCCCGCGGATCAGGTCGTGCAGCCCCCGTCCGTCGGGCCGCGACAGCAGCAGTCCGGCCTCGTCCAGTTCCTCCAGCGCGTCCTCCGCGGCCTCCGCGCCGCCGCCCAGCAGGGCCGCGGCCGGCCCGACCGTGACCACCGGCCCCGGGTGGTGCGGCAGCAGCCGGTAGAGCCGGGCCGCCCCGGGGCTCAGGCTCGCGTACGCGGCGTCCCAGACGGCTTCCACCACGGGCACTCCCTCCCGGTCCAGCTTGACGGTCAACTCCTCCATGAGCCTGCGCAGTTCGCGGTTGCGGTAGCGGCGCACCCAGCGCCCGGCGACGTGCAGCGCGGCGGGCAGCCCGGCGCAGCGGCGGGCGAGTTCGGCGGCGGCCTCGGGGTCTGCGGCGAGCCGGGGGTCGGAGACGGTGGCGCGCAGCAGGCCGGTGGCGTCCTCGCCGTCGAGCGGGCCGAGGGGCAGTTCGACGGCGCGGGTGCCGTCGAGGTCGTGGAGGCGGCCGTGGCTGGTGACGATGACGATGCCGCCGACCGAGGAGGGCAGCAGTGGCAGCACCTCGGCGCCGCTGCGGGCGTTGTCGAGGACGAGCACCAGGCGCTTGTCCTGGCTGGCGGTCCAGTAGCGGCGGCGCCGGTCGGCGTAGCCGGGCGGGAGCACCGCATCGGGGTCGAGGCCTCGGGTCAGTTCGCCGAGGGCGTCGGCGAGTTCGACGACGCCGTCCCGCCGCAGGTCGTCGAGGTCGAGATGGAGGATGCCGTCCGGGCAGCGGCCGTGCTCGCGCAGGGAGCGGGCGAGCCGGAAGCCGAGGGCGGTCTTGCCGATGCCGCCCATGCCGCTGAGGGCGACCACCAGCGGGCCGCCGGCTTCGGGCGCCGCGGACGTGGCGGCGAGGACCTGCTCCTGCTCGCCGGCCCGGTCGGCGAAGTGGGGCAGTTCGGGCGGCAGCTGCCAGGGAACGGCGGGCGGCGCCTGCTGGGTCAGGTTCAGTTGCTCGATGGTGTGCGCCTGGATGATGGCGCCGGCGCGCACCTGCCCGTCCACGCGGTTCGTGTTCTCCTTGGCCACCCGTCAACTCTAGGGCCTGTCGGCCGGCCGGATGCGGCTTGACCTCTTTGGGGTTGACCACCCACCGGGAGAGGTCTATACCAGTGAAGACCTTCGGCAACTACCCGCCGCCGACGGTCCGTTCGGCCGCCACGCCACCCCCACACCCGGCGCGAGCAGGCCTCCTCCCCTACTGCCGGTTCCCGGAAAGGCTTCCCATGGAACGCGCTCATCCCCCACAGTCCACCGCACGGCCTCCGCTCGGGCGCCGCGCCGCGCTCGCCGTGGCCGGCGTGCTCGGCCTGGTCGCCGGTGGCGTCGCCGCCCTGGCGGGCACCGGTTCCGCCGCCGCGGACACCAGCGGCACCACCACCGCCGGAGGGCTCGGCAGCAACTGGTACGCCTCGGCGCCGTACCTGATGCCCGAGGACAACAGCCCGCCGGACGCCGCCGCCGTCATGGACGCCACCGGCCAGAAGGCCTTCCAGCTGGCGTTCGTCCTGGCCCAGGGCAACAGCTGTTCGCCCGCCTGGGGCGGCACCTCCTCCATCGACACCGACACCACCATGCCGGGCGTCATCCAGACCGTCCGCGGCAAGGGCGGGGACGTCTCGGTGTCGGTCGGCGGGTACGGCGGCACCAAGCTGGGCCAGGTCTGCGGCACCCCCGAGGCGACCGCCGCCGGCTACCAGAAGGTGATCACCAAGTACAGCCTCAAGGCGATCGACTTCGACCTGGAGGAGCCGGAGTACGAGAACACCGCGGCCATCCACAACGAGATCGGTGCGGCGAAGATCCTCCAGCAGAACAACCCCGGCCTGTACGTCTCGATCACCACCGCCGGCACCAACGCGGGAACCGGCTGGTTCGGCACCCAGATGCTGGGCGAGGCCAAGTCGCAGGGCTTCACGCCGGACAACTATTCGATCATGCCGTTCGACGGCGGCTTCAACGGCGCCGCGGCGCAGACCGACGCACTGGTGAAGTTCAACGCGATCCTGCAGACCACCTTCGGCTGGAACGAGGCCACCGCGTACGCCCACGAGGGCGTGTCGCTGATGAACGGCCGCACCGACGCCGCCGAGTACTTCCACCCGTCCGACTTCCAGACCGTGCTGGACTTCGCCACCGCGCACGGCCTGGCCCGGTACACCTACTGGTCGGTCAACCGGGACCGCCAGTGCGCGGGCACCGTCGACCCGGGGCTGTCCGGCTCCTGCTCCAGCGTGGTGCAGAACGACTGGGACTTCACCCGGTACACGGTGAAGTTCGCCGGGGCGGCCCCGCCCACCACGACCCCGAGCTCCTCGCCGACCGGCCCGGGCACCCCGACCACCCAGGTGCCCACCCCGGGCACCTGCACCGCCCCGGCGTGGAGCGCGAGCACCACCTACAACGGCGGCGCCAAGGTCTCGTACAACGGGCACGACTACCACGCCAAGTGGTGGACGCTGAACGAGGTGCCGAGCGCCGGCGGCCAGTGGGGCGTCTGGGCCGACGACGGGCCCTGCTGACGGAACCTCCTCCGCTGCGGGCGGGGGCCCGGGGTCTCATGGCCCCCGGCCCCCGCCCGCAGCGGCGCAGTCACTCCCCGGCGAACCGCTCCCGCAGCTCGGCCAGCACCTCCGCCGCCTCCGGCAGCCCGGCCGCCTCGCAGCGCGCGATGCCGGCGGTCAGCCGGGCCATCGCCGCCTCGGTGCGGCCGAGGTCGCTGCCCTCGATCAGCGCGGCCAGCCGGACGGCCTCCGCCCGCGGCGACTCGGCCTGCCCGCCGCCCGCCTCGTACTCCGAGACGGCCCGCTCGACCTCGGCGAGCGCCTCCTCGTACCGCCCGGCGACGGCCAGCGAGCGCGCCCGCTCGTAGTGCGAACCGCCGCGCAGGTACCACGGGTTGTACTCCTCGCCGCGCCGCTCGGCCGCCGCGCCGACCGTGTCCGCCTCGGCCAGCAGGGCCAGCGCCGCGGCCAGCCCCTCCTCGCCCTGCTCCCGCATCGTCAGCCGGGCCAGCTCCCGCAGGGTGGCGGCCAGCTGGTCCACCTGCGGCGCCTTGCCGTGCGCCTCGCGGGCCCGGGCCAGCGCCGCCTCGGCGGCGTCCCAGCGCTCGGCCCGGGCGAGCGCCAGGGTGGCCTCGCAGGCGACCATGGTGTGGGTCTCCTGGTCCTCCCAGCCGGCCACCAGGTCGGCCAGCCGCAGGTACTCCTCGGCGGCATCCCGGTACTCCTCCAGCTCGGACAGGCCCCGGGCGAGGTCCAGCCGGGTCTGGGCGAGCATCCGGACGTCCAGCCGGGCCGCCGACGCGTCCAGCAGCACCGACTCCAGCACGGCCACCGCGTCCGCCGCCCGGCCGGTGTCGCGCAGGACGTCGGCCAGCTGGAGGCGCACCCGGGCGGCCTCCTCGACCGCCTCGGCGCCCTTGCGGTCGTAGCGCGCGGCCGCCTCCGACAGCGCGCGGACCGCGCCGCCGAGGTCGCCGACCTGGAGGCAGCAGTGGCCGAGCATCATGTACGTCGGCGCGTACGGGTAGGAGTCGTCGCCCCAGCGCACGGCCTCGGCCAGCGCCCGGTGGAACACCTCGACCGCCTGGCCCGGCTCATGGCTCTGCAACAGCACCTGGCCCAGCAGGCCGAGCACCCGCGGGGTGTGCCAGGGCAGCTCAGCGGCGTCCAACTGGGCCAGCACCTCGCGCAGTTCGGCCTCCGCCTCGGCCAGCCGGCCCTGCCGGGCGGCGGCGTCGGCCGTGTACTGCCGGGAGGTGGCGGCCCGCCGTTCGGAGCCCAGCTCCACGGCGGTCCGCCGGTAGGCCCCGACCGCCGCCTCGAAGCGCTCGGCCACCACGGCGGTGGGCTCGGGCTCCGCCTCGATCAGGTCGTGGTGGGCGGCGTAGGCGCGGACCTGCAGCACGATCAGGTAGTCGTCGTCGGTCAGTTCGCCGCCGGCGCGCAGCTCCTCGGCCCGGACCAGCGCCGCGTCGAGCGCCGCCCAGTCGGCCTGCCTGGCTCCGCGCGCGCCGTCCTCACCGTCCGCGCCCCCGACTCGGTTCGAGTCGCTCTCGCCCCCGTCGCGCTCGCCCCCATCGCTCCCGTTCCCGCCGCTCTCGCCCCCGCCGCTCTCGCCCCCGTCGCTCCCGTTCCCGCCGCTCTCGCCCCCGTCGCTCTCGTCCAGGTCCGCGATCAGCGTCCGGGTGCGGCACATCAGCGCCGGCCCTGGCAGCCCCGCCTGCTCGAACAGTTCGGCGGCGGCCAGCAGCCCGGCCTTGCCCTCGGCATACGCGTCCCGCTGGAGCGCCTCGTGGGCACGCTGCTCGGCGAGTTCGGCGCGCAGCCGCTCGGGGCCGCCCAGTTCGGTGCTCTCCGGGTGGACGAAGTCCGCGGCCCCGACACGCTCGGCGACCCGCTTCCACAGCCGCTCGGAGTCCGGGTGGCCGAGCAGCTCCAGCTCGCGGGCCCGCAGCACCAGGGCGGTGAAGTCCTCCGGCTCCGGCTCGGTCGTCCGGCGCGGCGCGGGCGCGACGGCCGGGGCGGCGGACAGCTCGGGCGCGACGGCGGCCCGCACGCCCAGCGCCAGCGGCTCGGCGAGCAGCGGCTTGACGGCCAGCCGGGCACGCCGCTCGGCGCCGACCGCGCCCGTGCCGTTGCGGGCGTCGAAGCGGGCGGCCAGCGCGTCGGCCTCGGCGCGCACGTGGGCGAGCAGGGAGGCCACCGTCCAGGCCGTGCCGGCCGGGCCGCTGACGGCGAGTTCGCCGTGGCCGGCCCGGGCGAGCTGGGCGACCAGCACCTCGACACCGGTCAGGAAGTCCAGCCGGGAGGCCGGGTCGCCGGTGACCGCGAACAGGGCGCGGTTCTCGGCGAGCAGCTCCAGGCCGCGCGGCTCGTTGCCGGACAGCGCGCAGAACTCGATGTGCAGGCCGATCGCGCGCAGCATCGAGGCCTTGCCCCGGGCGTAGCGGTAACCGGAGAGGTGGCCGGAGCGGGCCTCGTCCGGCCGGCCCTGGCGCAGCTGCGCGAGCAGCGCGGTGGCCTGGCTGAGGTAGGGCTCCTGCTCGCAGCCGGAGCGGCCGTCCAGCACCGGGGCGAGCACCTCCAGCGCCCGGGCGTCGTCCCCGGCGGCGAGGAAGTGCCGGGCACGGGCGCGGGTCTCGCAGGCGTGGCAGTCGCTCAGCTCGGAGCGCGGGCGGGCCGCCCACAGCTCGTAGGCGTTCTGCACGTCGATACCGGTCTGCGCGGCCAGGTGGTAGCGCTGGGCGTAGTACGGCTGGAGGCCGTGGCCGGCCGCGCGGTAGCGGTCGCGCAGCTCGGTGTGCCAGCGTCCGATCGCCGCGAGGGGGACGTCCGGGGTGTCCTTGAGCGCGTCGGCGACCCACTTGAAGCGCCAGAACACCTGGTGCCGGGCCCACTCGCCGAAGCCGTCCGGGTCGGTGTCCCAGAGCTTGAGGATGCGGGCGAAGACGACCGGGCCCTTGCTGCGCTCGCCGTCGTACTCGTAGGCCTCCATCAGCTCCAGCAAGGCCATCGAGCGGATCCCGGTGTCGTCGAACTGCTCGGCAGCGTCGACGAGTTCCTCGGCCGTGACGGTCCTGGTCCGGCCGTACGGGCGGGCGTCGTTCTCGCGCAGCGCGGCCATCACCGCGTCGGGGGTGTCCAGCATCACGCCTCCGTCTCGCCGTCGCGGCCGGAGCCGGCCGCCTCGTGGCCGAGCATCGCGTGGTCGAGCAGGCTGATGAACGACCGGTTGAGCAGGGCGGACTCGCTGGCCTTGAGCGGACGGCGGGTCATCAGCACGGCCTGCCCGTACAGCGCCTCGACGGCGGTGACGGCCAGCTCGCGGCTGGTGACGGTGGCAGCGCGGCGCACCAGCGGGTTGAGGTGGTTGAGCACCAGCTGGGCACGGGGCACCTCGGCGCGCAGCGAGCCGAGGATGTCCGCCCACAACCCGTCGGCTTCGTCGGCGAGTTGGGCCCGGGTGCGCTCGTGCCGGGCCTCCCGGTTGTCGAGCAGCAGGGCGGGCGCGCTGGTCGGGTGGAAGCTGCGCAGCGCGACGTCGCAGTCGAACCGGCCGACCACCTCGCGGGCGATCGCCAGGAAGGCGTTGGCGGCCAGCTCGACGGCCGGGTCGACGGTGTCCAGGTGCGCGGTGACGGTGCCCGGGTCGAGGTCGGAGACCGAGACGCCGGGGCGGATCTCGGGCAGCCGGTGCACCAGGTCGTGGTCGTACGTGTAGCCGCCGTTGACCACGCCGAGCCCGGCGGCGCCGGCGATCGGGGCGACCTGGCGGAACTCCTCGACCGTCCGGGTCACCAGCACCACCGGGTGGCTGCGGGCGAACTCGTCCAGGGTGACGTTGCCATCGGTGGTCTCGAACGGCAGCCAGGGCAGCATCATCCGCAGCAACTCGTCGTCGTAGCGGGCGAGTTCCTTGACGGCCAGGTGGTGGACGGACAGGAAGCGGTGCAGCAGCGCCGGGTCGCTCGCGGACAGGCCGGTCAGCCAGTCGCGGATCCGGGCACCGAGCGCGTCCCGGACGGCCGCCAGCGTCTCGTCGGCGTACAGGCCCTCGCGGGAGGCGGTGGGGCGCAGCCCGTCGGTGTCGACGACGCAGCGGACGAAGAACGCCCAGTCCGGCAGCAGTTCGTCGGCCTGGTCGGAGAGCAGCATGCCCTTGAGGTGCACCCGGTGGCCGTTGCGGCGCGAGGGCGGAGCGGCGTCCGGCAGGACGTACGCGACGCCGCGCAGGCCGACCAGCGGCAGGTCCAGCTCGATGGTGTCGAGCGGGGTGAAGTCGAAGGCGGCGCGGCAGTACTCGGTGAGCGCGTCGCGCTTGGCCAGCGGGGAGGCATGGCGCTCGGCCCACGGCGGGGTGCGGTTGACCCGGTGCTCGGTGCCGTTGGCGTCGATCACGGTGACGTCGTGGCGCAGCAGGCTGCCGAAGTCCCGGGCGAGGGTGAGGACCCGGCCGGGGCGGGTCCACTCGGCGGCGTCGGCGCGCGGGGCCAGCGTGACGGTGGTGCCCGGCTCGGGCTTGGCCGAGGCGGGCAGGGTGCGGATGGTGTAGCTGCCGTCGGAGCTGCCGCGCCACTCGATCGCCGGGGCGTCCGGGGTGGCGGCGGAGCGGGTGACCACGGTGATCTCGTCGGCGACCACGAAGCAGGCGAGCAGGCCGATGCCGAACTGGCCGATGAAGTCGCCGCGGGCCCGGGCCAGCCCGGCGCCGTCGAGCCGGCCGTCGGCGTCGCGCTTGGAGCTGCGGCCGATGGTGGCGAGGAAGGTGTGGACGTCCTTCTCGGTCAGGCCGATGCCGGTGTCGGTGACGGACAGCACGTCGTCGGCGCGGACGGTGATCGTGGCCGGCGCCCCGGGGTCGAGGGCGCGGCGGGCGGAGATCGCATCCACCGCGTTCTGCAGCAGCTCGCGCAGGTAGACCCGCGGGCTGGAGTAGAGGTGGTGGGAGAGCAGGTCCACCAGTCCGCGCAGGTCCACCTGGAAGGTGTGCGCACTCGTCGGGTTGTCGGTAGGGGACACCGGAGGCTCTTTCGATCGCGGGGTGGATGGCGGTGGTGGGTGACGGAGGTGGGTGACGGAGGTGGGTGACGGAGGCGGAGCGGGTGACGGTGGTGGCGGGTGACGCGGCAGGGTGCGGCTCAGCGCCAGTACGAGGTGCAGCGGTCCCGGTGGGCGTGGAAGGCCTTGGCCGGATCGTCCGACAGGTAGTACCAGGGCGTGTTGGTCACGCAGCCGTCCAGCGCGTCGAACAGCAGCCGCGCGGTCTTGGGCTGTTCGGCGAGGGAGAAGACCATCGCGAAGGCGTTGAAGCTCGTCTGCCAGCCGCGCACCGGCTCGAAGGCCGGGTGCAGGACGGACCGGAAGGCCGCCTCCTGGAGCCCGGCCACCACGGCCGGGCTGGTCAGGTAGGCGCGGTCCTCGCCGTCCGGGAGGGCCAGCCAGTGCTCCAGGTGCGCGAGGGCCACCAGCTCGCCGAGCAGGCTGCCCTCGGGGGCGGCGAGCATCGTGGCACGGGCGAACTCGTGCATCTCCTCGTGCGAGCCGCCCCACTTGGCGCTCAGCTGCTGCAACCGGACCCGGTGCGAGCCGGCGTTCCCGGGCGCCCGGCGCACCGAGGCCTCGAAACGGCAGGTGGCGACGTCCGGACCGAGCGAGGCCCCCATGGCGCTCATCTGGAGGAAGTCCCAGGGGGCGTGCCAGGACGGCTCGCGCTCGGCGACCTCCAGCAGCTGCTCCTCGGCGGTGTCCAGCCGCTGGTGGAACACCTTCCACCGGTCCTCGGCGACGTCCTTGGCGGGGGCACTGCTCCGGGCCTCCCAGCCCCAGACGACGTGCCGCGCACCGGACAACGCCAGCAGCAGGGTGTCGTCCGGGGTGTCGGCCAGCGCCCGGGCCGTCCACTGCTCGACCCGGGGTACGTCGGATATCGCCGCGACCAGGAAGGACAGCTCGGCATCGTCGGCGGCGGCCAGCGTGGGGCGCAGCGCAGCCCAGTCCCCGGCGGCGGCCTGCCGGAGCGCCAGGCGCACCGACTCGTCCCCGTACGTCGGGTCGAGCCGCGGCTCGGCGCCGCCGGTGGCCGCGGACGATCCGGCGCCCCGGCGGCCGAACCCGAACCCGCGCCACCCGGCCCGGTCCTGCGCGCCCTCCCCGCCGGAGCGGCGTCGGAACAGCGGCATGTCTGGCCCCCTCGAACGTCATCGGCATCTTTCGCATGGCCGCACGGTGGCCACGAGATAGGTACATATCACGGTCGACTGACATCCGTTTGCCCAGCCCAGCGCCCCGGGCCGCGCGGAGAGAGGCGGTGGACCGGCCGCCCGCCGCGCGGCACGGCCCGGACCGGATCGAACACCCGAGGGGAGGAGGCCCGGCCCGCACGGCCCACGGCCCGGCCGACGGGCCCTCAGCCCACGCCGAGGCCCTCGGCCGACGGGCCCTCAGCCCAGACCGAGCCCGGCGTCCGGCGTCTTGCCGCTCTGCGCCTGCTCGATCCGCTTGACCAGCATCACCGCGAACTTCCGCGTCGCGGCCACGTCCACCGGACCGCCCTCGCTGGTCACGCTCGCCACCACGGTGCCCGAGCGCACCACGATGCCGACGCCCTCGCCCTCGGCCAGCGGCCCCTGGAAGGCCTGGCTCTCGCTGCCCAGCGCCGGGGTGTCGACCTTCCTGAACGGCCCCGCGGAGTACGAGGCGTAGTTCTCCTTCAGCCGCTGCGCCGCCGCGTCCCGGCTGGGCAGGGTGTCCACCAGGAAGCGGACGACCACGTCCCCCGAGGAGAACCGGACCGACCCGCTCAACGGCTTGCCGGCGCAGGAGGCGGCGGCGGCACCGGTGCAGGTGACCTTGTGGTCGGCGGTGTCGACCTTGCGCTTCTCCTCCTCCCACCCGGCCATCGCCTTGGCGTCCGGCAGCACCTGCCCGACCACCTTGTCGTCCAGCAGCGCCGTCTCCAGGTCCCCGCGAGGCGCTTCCGCCGCGGCCGGGGCCGGTGCGGAGGCGGGCGCCGAACCCGCCCCGGGCGCGGAGGGCGCCGCCGGGTCGGGCGCGCCCCCGGCCGGATCGGAGGCGGAGGCGGACGCCGCAGCCGTACCCGCCGCCGGACTCGCCGCGGACGAGGCCGCAGACTCCGCCGCGCCGACGCTCTTCGACCCCCCGGAGGAGCACCCGGCCAGCACGCCCGTCAGCACCCCGGCCGCCGCCACCGCGGCGAGCACCCGCCGACCACCCATCCCCATCGCCCTCCCTAAGCCTGTCAGTGACCCCTCAAGATAGCCGCAGCTCCGCCCCCACCCACCGCCGGGCCCCGCGCCCCCGTCCAGTACCGTCCCCCGGGTGCGACGACCGCCGACGGGGGGCGACATGACGGACGCGACAGGCGCAACAGGCCCGGACAGCCGACGACCGGACCCGGCCCCGCTGGTGCGCGCCGCCCAGCAGGGCGACGCACTGGCCCTCGACGAGGTGCTCGGCCTGCTGATGCCGTACGTCGGCCGCGTCTGCGCCCCGATCGCGCTGCAGGACGCGCCCGACGCCGCCCAGGAGGCGATGATCGCGATCGTCCGGAACCTGCACCAGCTCAAGGCCCCCGAGGCCCTGTTCGGCTGGGCCCGGGCCATCGCCGCCCGCGAGGCGGTCCGGTTCGCCACCCGCCGGTCCCCTCGCCCCGAAGCCCCGGCCGAACAACCCGACGACCACGACCCCGAGTTGGCCACCGACATCCGCGACGTCCTGGAACGCCTCCCTCCCGACCACCGCGCGATCCTGACGCTTCGCCACGTCGAGGGCCTGGACGAGAAGTCCGTGACCGAGATCCTCGGCCTTCCGCTCGGGACGGTCCGTTCACGACTCTTCCGCGCCCGCCACGGCTTCCGCGCCGCCTGGGGCGTCGAACACCGCTGAGCCCGAAGAAATCCACCGCGCCCGGGGAATGCGGCACCCTCCCCCGCCCTCTCCTCTCCTGAGACCACCCCCAGGAGGGAGACCCCGATGCCCCACCGCCACCCGCTGCCCGGCCCCCGCCCGCTGCCCGACCTGCCCGGCGTGCGCCACCGCCACGTCGACGCCGACGGCGTCCGCCTCCACCTCGCCGAGGCCGGCCAGGGCGTACCGCTGCTGCTCCTGCACGGCTTCCCCCAGCACTGGTACGCCTGGCGGAAGGTGATCCCGCTGCTCAGCGGCGAGTTCCGGCTGCTCTGCCTGGACCTGCCCGGCTTCGGCTGGTCGGAGGCACCGCGCCACGGCTACACCACCGACGACCGCGCCCACCTGGTGCTCGCCGCCCTCGACCGGCTCGGCCTGCCGCGGGTGGGCCTGGTCGGCCACGACTGGGGCGCCTGGACGGGCTTCGAGCTGGCCCTGCGCGCACCCGAGCGGTTCACCGGCCTCCTCGCGCTCAACATGACCCACCCCTGGCCGCGGCAACGCGCCCTGCTCGGCACCGCCTGGCGGTTCTGGTACACCGCGCTGTTGGAGTACCCGGGCGTCGGCCGCCGGGTGGTCCGCCACCGCCCCGGACTGCTCGGCCATCTGCTGCGGCGCGCCACCGCTGCCGAACACCCGTGGCCCGCACAGGAGTTGGCAGAGTACGTGAGCGCGGGCAGCACTCCCGAGGCGGCACGCGCCGCCGAGCGGCTGCACTGGGGGTTCGTCGTCCGGGACATCCCGCGCCTGGCACTGGGCAGGTTCAACAGGCGCCGCCTCACCGTCCCCACGCTGCTGCTCGGCGGCGAGCAGGACCCGGTGATCCGGCCGTCCCTGCTCTCCCCGGCCGGTGTTCCCGCCGACGAGCTGCGCACCGAAGTCCTGCCCGGCTGCGGCCACTTCCTCCCGCACGAGCGGCCCGAGGCGGTCGCCGAAGCCGTCCGCCGCCTACTGTCGTGCGCGTGACCTCTCCCCGACCCGCCTCTCCAGCCGGTCCAGCAGCACCTCGCCACGCCGCTCGGTGACCCCGCCGAGGAGGTGCTGCACCGGCCCGGCGCCCGGTACCCGCAGGCTGCCCAGCAGCGCGAAGCGCGTCCCGTCCCCGTCGGGCACGGCCGCCATCCCGCCGAGCAGCACCCGGCTCTGCATCAGGCACCAGCCGCTGCGCAGCACGATCTCGAACCGCTCGCGGTGACCGACGACGCTCACCGCGAGCCCCTCCAACCGCCCGTCCCACCCGTCCGCCGCCGGCCCGACCTCGAAGGAGCGCAACCCGCTGATCAGGCCGGGCAGTTCGCCGGACAGGTCGCTCGCGACCGCCCACACCTGGTCGAAGCCGGCCGCGAGGCGCCGTTCGGCGAACAGCGGCCGCCCGGCCCCGGCCGCCGCGAGCACCCGCAGCCGCCGCACCGGGTCCAACTCGACCGTCGGCCACCCGTCCGCCATGCCCGTCCCTCCCACCGCGCGAAGCCCACCGAAGACGGTACCGGCCCGCGAACGCCGGCGGGGCGGCGACCAACCGGTCACCGCCCCGCCGCTACGACCCAGCCGGTGGATCAGACCGCCGGAGCCGGGAAGGTCGGGTACTCGACACCCGAGATGTACTGCACGACCCGGACGACCTGGCACGAGTAGCCGAACTCGTTGTCGTACCACAGGTACAGGATCGCGTTGTCGCCCTCGACCTTGGTCGCGCCGGCGTCCACGATCGAGGCGTGGCGCGAGCCGATGAAGTCGCTGGAGACCGCGTCGGGCGAGTCGGTGAAGTCGATCTGACGCTTCAGCGGCGAGGTCAGCGAGATGTCCCGCAGGTAGTCGAGGACCTCCTCGCGGTTGGTCTCGCGCTTCAGCTGCAGGTTCAGGATCGCGATGGACACGTCCGGCACCGGCACGCGGATCGAGCTGCCGGTGATCTTCGCCTTGAGGTCCGGCAGGGCCTTGGCGACGGCCGAGGCGGCACCGGTCTCGGTGATCACCATGTTCAGCGGCGCCGAGCGGCCGCGACGGTCGGCCTTGTGGTAGTTGTCCAGCAGGTTCTGGTCGTTGGTGAACGAGTGGACGGTCTCCACGTGGCCGCGGACCACGCCGTACTCGTCCTCCATCGCCTTCAGCGGCGGGACGATGGCGTTGGTGGTGCAGGAGGCACAGGAGATGATCTGCTCGTCCGGCTTGATCATGTCGTGGTTGACGCCGTGCACGATGTTCGGCACGTCACCCTTGCCCGGGGCGGTCAGCACGACCTTGGCGATGCCGGGGCGCAGGTGCTTGGACAGGCCCTCGCGGTCGCGCCACCTGCCGGTGTTGTCGATCAGGATCGCGTCCTTGATCCCGTACTCCGTGTAGTCGACCTTGGCCGGGTCGTCGGAGTAGATCACCGTGATCTCGTTGCCGTTGACGACGATCTTGTTGTTCGCCTCGTCGACGGTGATCGTGCCCTGGAACTGGCCGTGGATCGAGTCCCGGCGCAGCAGCGAGGCGCGCTTGACCAGGTCGTCGCCGCCGCCGTTGCGCACGACGATGGCCTTCAGCCGCAGACCGTTGCCGGACGCCTTCTCGATCAGCAGGCGGGCGACCAGGCGGCCGATGCGGCCGAACCCGTACAGCACGACGTCCTGCGCGGACCGGCGCTCCAGCTTGTTCTCACCGGTGGCACCGGCGACGGCCCGGGCGGTGAACTCCTCCACCGACAGGCCGCGGTCGTCCGCCTTGTACGTCGCGGCGAGCATGCCGAGGTCGATCTGCGAGGGGCCGAGGTCCAGGGCGGTCAGCGCCTCCAGGAACGGCATCGTCTCGGTCACCGAGAGCTCCTCGCCGGCTATCTGCCGGGCGAAGCGGTGCGTCTTGAGGATGCTGACCACCGACTTGTTCACCAGGGAACGGCTGTGGAGCAGGACGGTGACGTCCTTCTCCCGGTGCAGCCGCCCGATGATCGGGATCATCGACTCCGCGATCTCCTCGCGGTTCTTCCAGTCCGTGAACACGTCGTCGTTGACAGTCACAAGTCCATCTTTCGAGCTGAGGGTGTTGCCCACATGGTAGCTTCGCCCGCTCCCGGCCCAGCGGCCGGTCCCTCCTTCGCCCGCCTCGCCCGAGCCTCCCACCTGCGCTTTCCCCACCTCCCCACCGCCAAAGGTGATCACCGCCACCCCTGCGCCGACGCCCCGCGCCCCCTCCCGGCCCTCCGCGACATGCGACTGTAAACTGAGTCAAGTAACACACTGACCGGCGACGCAGCGGCGCGATAAGTTGGAGGCAAGCGACGCCGACCCGCTCGAACCCGCCGCCCGCGACCCCGGAGAGTCTGATGCAGCAACCTGCCGAACCGGTCGTCTCGGTCACCCTCGCGGAGATCGCCCGCATCGCCGGGGTCGGGCGCGCTGCGGTGAGCAACTGGCGTCGTCGGCACGACAGTTTTCCCGGCCCGGTCGGTGGGACCGATGCCAGTCCCCAGTTCTCCCTGGCCGAGGTGGAGGACTGGCTCGATCGGGAGAGGAAGAACAAGTCGGCGACCGGTCGGCTGGAGCGGCTCTGGCCGCAGATCGAGGCGCTGGGCGACCGGAACTCGATGGGCATGGTGCTGTCCGCGGTCGGCGCCGAGCTCAGCCGTCCCGGAGACGCGGACGCCCTGCCCGTTCCCTCACGGTTGAACCCGGCGCAGGGAAGGCTGCTGGAGCAGGCCGTCCGACTGGCTGAGCACGAGGGTGCGTCGAGGACATTCGGCTTTCTGCTCCAGCGTTGGCTCGCCACGCACGTGCGGCAGATCGTCACCACACCCGAACCACTGGCCGAGCTCATGGTCGACATCGCACGGCGATATGTCGGCGCCCCCGTGCGCACCGTCGTGGATCCCGCCTGTGGTACCGGATCTCTCCTTCTCGCAGCGGGTCGGCGATGGGCCGATTCCGGTGCGCCCGAGCTCCTGGGGCAGGACGTCGACCCGGTCCTCGGCTCGGTGGCAGCCGCCCGGCTGTTGATGGCGGGGGCGACCGGGCGTGTCTCGGTCGCGGACACCCTGCGGGCCGATGCGCTACCGCCCACGGGGGCCGATGTCGTGCTGTGCAGCCCTCCCTCGAACGAGCGGGACTGGGGCCACGCAGAACTCGCGACCGATGCACGGTGGCTGTTCGGACAGCCTCCCCGCACCGAGCCGGAGCTCGCCTGGGTGCAGCACGCGGTCGCCACCCTCGCCCCGGACGGCATTGCCGTCATGGTGCTGCCACCCGCAGTCGCGGCGCGACGGGCCGGGCGACGGATCCGCAGTGCGCTGCTGCGGACCGGCGCCCTGCGCGCGGTCGTCGCGCTCCCCCCGGGAGCCGCTCCCCCGCACGGCGTGGGCCTGCACCTCTGGGTCCTGTCCCGGCCGTCCGAGGACCCTGCCGGTTCCACCGTCCGGCTGGTGGACACCGTCGGACGTACGGGTTCCCCGTCACCGGGACGGTCCGCGATCGACTGGCCCGCTCTGCACGGGCTCGTCCTTGAATCGCTGGAGAACGAGCAGTCCCCGGCCGGCGTGTCCGTACCGGTCATCGACCTCCTGGACGAGCAGGTTGACCTGACCCCCGCTCGGCACGTCCCGGCGGCCGATTCCGCGGTCGCCGTCAACCTGCGCCAGTCCTGGACCCGGTTCGACCTAAGACTCAGCGAGACCCGGGACCTCGGACAGGCGCTGTCCAAATTGACTCCCGCCCAGAACGACGGAACGGTCACCAGCACCACCGTCGGCGAGCTGGAACTGGCCGGGGCGCTGGAACTGCGCACCGGGCAGGGCCTCCCGGAGGATCAGCTGCACCGCGGAGACCGGCCGTCCGACGGGGTTCGCGTCCTGACGGTGCCGGATCTCGTGAACCCAGACGGCCCGCGCCACTGGCTGTCCGCTGCCGAGACCGACAGTGGCGAGCGGGCGGGCAGTGTGACGGTGACGTCCTCTCAGGACATCGTCGTGGTGGGCGCGCTCCGGGCTTTCGATGCCTGGGTCGACGTCGAGGCCCCGACGGTGCTCGGCCCGCAGCTCCACCTGATCCGCGTCGACCCCACGGTCCTCGACCCCTGGTTCCTGGCCGGCTGCCTTCGGTCGCCGGCGAACGCACGGCAGGCGGGCACCCACGCGTCGACCTCCTCCCGCGTGGACGTCCGTCGGCTCCAGGTGCCCCGGCTGACGCTGGAGGATCAGCGGGCCTACGGTGATGTCTACCGGCGGCTCACCCAGTTCGACCATGCGGTACGCGAACTGGCCGACGTAGGTGGGGACATCAGCCGGGCGCTCGGCGAACTCCTCGCGACCGGCCGACTTCCCCGGGGTTGAGCTCAGCCCCGGGGCAACAGCGCCAGGTAGCGCCGGACCTCCGCGTGCCTGCCGCACTCCGCCAGCTCCAGGGCCGTCTCACGGCAGCGGGCCAAGACCCGGCCGGGCATCTCCACCAGGCCCGCTACCTCGTGGACCACGTCGGCCCAGCCGTCGAAGGCCCCCTGGAGATCCCCGGCCGGGACCAGGCACTCGGCCGCCCCCACCCGGGCCTCCAGCGCGAGAACCCGGAACTCCGGCGCGGTCTTGTGCTCCAGGACCTTCGCGGCGGCTCGGTACAACGGACCGGCGTCCTCCCAGGCGCCGCGCAGCCGTGCGGCGTCCGCACAGATCAACTGGGCCCGGGCCACCGGTAGATGGCCCAGGCCCCAGGACCTGCGGGCCGCCTCCAGTTCCTCGTCGAGCCGCCTGGTGGCCGGGCCGACGCCCGGCCCGGCCATCTCGGCGGCAGCGAGGGCAAGCAGCTCGTCGAACTGGTCCCGGTCGGCCCCAAGCCGCACGGCTCGACCCACCGGACGCCGGCGGGCCGGTCGCCTGGTCTCTTTGGCGACGGCCGCCGGCGCGGGCGCGGCACCGGGGAGCCGGTGGCGTGCGGTCGGGTCGGGAACGAGCTCAGGGTTGGGCGCGGGCGAGCCTGCGGCGGGCAGGTGGGGCCGGAGGACGTCGAGGGCCCGGGTGAGGCTGTCGAACCGCTGGTACGGGTCTTTGCTCAGCAGCTGCCAGACGAGGTCATCGATCTCGGACGGGATCCCGCCCCGGTGGTCGCTGACGCGCGGGGGAAGATCCTGCTGGTGCTGGGTCGCACAGTTGCGGTCGGGCCGGTCGGTGAACGGCTGGCGCCCGGTCAGAAGCTCGAACAGCACGCAGCCGAACGAGTAGTGGTCGACGCTCTTCGTGACCTTCTGCTGCCCCTGGAGCTGTTCCGGGGCCATGTAGCCGACGGTTCCGGGAGTGGCGCCGTAGGCGGTGTAGCGCGTGGCGTCGGGATGGTCCGGCAGGGCAACCCCGAAGTCGATCACCTTCGCCGACCCGTCCACGGTCAACACGATGTTGCCGGGCTTCAGGTCGCGGTGGATGACCTGTCCGGCGTGGGCGTGGACGAGGGCTTCGGCGATGTCGACCGCGATGGCGATCGCGGCGCCGATCGGCAGCGGCCGGAACCGATCGAGAAATTTGTCGAGCGGGCAGCCGTCGACGAACTCCATCACGAGGTAGGGAGCATCCCGGTGGAGGCCTCGGTCGAGCAGACTCACGATGCCGGGGTGGTCGAGGTCGGCGAGGAACTGCCCCTCACGCTCGAAGCGGTTGAGCAGCTCGGTCCTCTGACGGCTGCGCTCGGCCGGGCTGAGGCGCCCGTAGTTGTACTGGTCGGCGCGGATCTCCTTCACCGCGACCAGCCGCCCCGTCTCCTTGTCGACCGCCTTCCAGACGCGCGCCATCCCGCCCTGGCCGAGCAGTTCGACGATTCGGTACCGGCTGCGGACGACTTCGTCCTCTTCCATCCTCACCCCTGGTGCGCCGTAGCATCGTGCGCGACTTACCATACCGCCCGTGATCGAACACAATGCCATCGCTTGACTAAGTTCACAGAAATGCGCTCTCCTGGAGTCCGGACACCACGGCTCCGAAACCCTGAGGGGGTCCCATCCTGTGACCGCTTGGCAACCTCCGGCCGGCACGGCCGGCGATCACCGCCTCATCCGCACCTCGCTCCCGCTCCTGCAGGGCGACTCCCGCGGCTGCCCCCGTGGAACTGCGCTGCGGGCCCGACCGCTGGTGCAGCAATCCCCGCCGCGCTCCCGCCGCAAGCCGGTCCAGGACTTCTCCCTCGCCCCGGTCATGTCGGCCCTGGACGCGATCGAACACGGCGGGGCCGGAGTTGACGACGCCCTTCGGCAGCTCCGCCGACGGCACGACTGCCACCCTTCCCACCTTGCCTGGGCCGCCGAGGCCGTCCAGAACGTCCTCGCGGCACGGGCGGAGCACGTCGCCCACCACTTGCCCGGACCGGGGGCCCTGCCGACGGAGGACATCTGGGTGGCCGCCGCCGAGCTCGCCACGCCGGACGCCCGCGGGGCCGTCCGGTACGAGCGCACGGCCTGGGGTCGCCGGTACGCGTCGGCCGACGGCCGGCTCCGGGAGATCTGGCTGCTGTCCGTGAACTCAGTAAAGGATCGAACCGCCGCAGAGATCGCCGAGGCGGCCGCCGTCGCCGTGACCGGTGTTCCGTCCGTCGCCGGATTCGGTGAGCCCTACCGCCCGACGGGCGCCGGCGCCATGCTCCCCGAGCAGGTCCGCGTGGTGGCGGTCGGCTGCGGTGACGGCTCCCGAAGGGTCCTCGCGGACTGGGACGCCGAGGAGGCGGTACGTCAGTACACCCGGCACGCGAAGCCCGCACTGGCCCGCGTCATCGACCTCAGGGCGAACCAGACCAGTCCGGGTTCGGCCTGCGTCAACTGTGAGGGGCTGCCGAGCTGTTCGCAGCCGCCCACGATCCCACTCCTGCTCGGCGTGAACCGCCCGCGCCGGGTGCGCCGACGACGCAGCGTCTCCGTCTCGGATCTCCGCACGCACGCCACCTGCCCCGCCAAGTACCACCTGACACGCGTCCTGCACCTGAAGTCGGCCGAGCCGGAGAGCGCGGCGATCCGGCGCGGCCGCGCGGTGGACGCCTGGCTCAACGAACAGCACCGGGTCCGGCACAGCTGTCGGGCAGCTCTGCTCCCCGATGTGCTGCCGGGCCTGACGACGGAGGAGACCGGGCCTGCCGCCCGGATGATCGCGGAGCACGCCGCCGTCTGTCCGCTCGACGGCCTGCCGGAGGACGAGCAGGTGGAGGTCCAACCGCGCCGGACGGCGTACGACCCCGAGCTCGACGCCGTCGTCATCGCCGACCCCGACCTGCTGTACACCGACGCCGGGGGGTGGGTCTGGCGCGAGACCAAGACCGCGGCGTCCCGCCCGTGGGAAGGCCGACCGCTCATGGAGTCGTTCCCTCAGCTCGCGCTCGCCGTCCTGCTGATGTCCGCCGGGGTGCTCGGCGGCGATCCGCGCCGCTCCCGGATCGAACTGGAGCTCCTGTACGAGGACGGCTCCGCATGCGAGGAGCTGTGCCCGGCCGACCCCGGGACGGTCGAGGAGGCGAGGCGGGTCATCGCCGCCCTGGCCGGCCCCTGGGCCGCGGACGAGACCTGCACCGCCACCCCAGGCCACGGGTGCACCGGCTGCGAGGCCCTGCGCTGGTGCGGCCCCGGCCTCGGCCACACGGCGGGGAGCTGACCCGTGCGTCCCACGTCCGACCTGCCCCCGCACGCCGCGACGTGGTCCGCACACGACGGACTGCCGCTGCTGCGGACCCTCGCCACGGCGCTCATCGGCCTCGAAGCGATCACCGGCCTGGACGGATTCTGCCTGCCGTACCCCGCCGAGGCCCAGCGAGCCCTGAACCGAACCGTCCTCACGTGCCTGTTGCAGGGTGCCGAGCCGCCCACCAGCATCCCGGAGCTCCTGCACTGGTGCCGGTACCGGCCGGTGTCCGACTGGCCGATCGACCTCCCGGCCGATGCGGTCGGCAGCAAGGACCTCCTCCTCGATCCGGACTCCGGCCGCCCCACCGAGCTCTGCCACGAGTGGGCCGACCGCGCGGCCGACAGCGCCGTGCACCAGCGCGACCGCGAGATCATCAGGACCGCGCTGCGACTGTGCCGCGAGTGCGGCGAGGAGGACGCCTACACGGAGTTCCGGCGGCTGCTGGTGAACCGGCCGGTACTGACCTCAGTGGGATTCTTCGAGGTCACCAACGACCATGTGCTCGACCCCGTCCGCGAGTTGATCCGCCGGATCTACCTTCCGGTACCGGCGAGTCACCTTCGGGCCGGGGCCTACGCCACCTGCGCGCGCTGCCTGACACTGCTGCTCCCGGTGCAGGACGGCTCGTGGTGGTGCGAGCGCGATCACTGCCGCCGGCAGGGTCCGTCGCCGGTCGGAGATCTGTGGCCGGCCGACGATGTCGGCGAACTCCTCCAGCTGGAAAGGCCGTTGCGGCAGTTCGTCACCGGCCCCGGCCGGGCGGAGACCGACCTGGAACAGGCGCTGACCGGACTCGGGCTCCGGGTGCGGATGTGGCCCGGCTTCGACGCCTACGACCTGCACGTCACCTTCCCCGACGGACGGGTCTGGGCGGTGGACGTCAAGGACTGGACGCACCCCGCGTTCCTGGGCCGGACGGCCCGACCCGTTCCGCCGGAACCGCCCTACGACGAGGCGTTCTGGGTGGTACCCGGGTACCGGGTCGACGACCGGCCCGACTACCTGGACGTCTACCGACGGCACCGGCCCGCCTCGGCACTGGGCCTGCCCCTGCTCACCGACGCCGACCTGATCGACCGCGCCGCCGCCCGGCTGCGTGGCGCCCCCGTTGGAGGTACCCGTGCGTGACCGCGACAGCTGGCACCGGAAGGTCAGCAGGGAGCTCGGCCGGGTGTGGCGCGGGATCCCGGCCGAACTCGGCGACGTCAAGCCCTCCCTGCTCTGCCAGGTGGAGCTGACCCTGCGTGTGCTGGAACGCATCGCGCCCGACGAACCGGCCGCCGGCGCCCACACGCTGCTCGCCGGGTACCCGTTCGCCCGGGCGGCCGGGCTCGCCGTCACCCCTGGCCACGAGCTGATGCTCACGGCCGTCCGCCACCGCGTGTGGGTGCTCCGCCGTCGGCGGGCCTGGCAGCAGGCGCTGGAGACGTACCTCGCGCTGCCCGAGCGGATGCGGGCATACCACGTCGCGGAGGACGGCGGACCGGTTCGTCCGCTCCGGCCGACCGTCGCGACCGACCGGCTCGATGTCTACGACGCGGCACTGGCCACCCTGCCGGACTTCGACCGCCGCCGGCTCCGCCTCGCCCCCACCGGGCGCAGCACCTTCGTCGAGCGTCGCCGGCCGGCCTCCGTCACCTTCCCGCCGGAGTTGCGGCCCACCCCGGCGCCGGGGCACGACCTCACGGCCCTCCGGACCAATGGCGGAGCACCGATCCGGTTGACCCGTACCGACCTCGCCGACACCGCCCGGTGGATGGACCAGGCCGAGGCCGCGGCAGACATCCCGAAGCGCGGGCACTGGGAGCAGCGGCTCGACGAACTCCGGCTGGCTCCGCGCGGCGCCGACGGCCGGTCGTTCACCGACGCCGACGAGCTGTGCCTGGACCGCATGCTGCATCTCGTGGGCATGGTCGGTGCCGGCAAGAGCACGCTCATGACGCTGGTGGCCGTCTTGGCGGCCCGGCGAGGCATGCGGACCACCCTGGTGGTCGGCGACGTCGCCGAACAGCTGCGGCTGAGCACACTGCTGCGGGACCTGGGGCTGCCCGCCACCCCGGTGCTCGGCCCCACTACCCGGGAGACGCACGTCCAACGGCTGCATCGCAGGCTGGCCGCCCGCGGCCTGGACAACCTGCTCGACCACGACGACCCGGGCTTCGACGACCTGAGCACGGTCTGCGTCGTCGACGCCCTGCGCGGCACCGAGGCCACCGAACCGCTCCGGTACGCCGACGCACCCTGCACCTCGCTGCGCCCGGAGCGGACCGAGGCACCCGAGATCCTCGACGCGGACGGCCCGAAGCCGATCGCTCTCCCCGAGACCTACCGTCCGGGCGCCACCACCGCGGCACCGTCCTCCGCCGACCGCAGGCCCACCGGACAGCAGCACGGCTGCCCGGTCTGGAGCGCCTGCCCGCGTCACCGCAGCGCCCGCGAACTGGTGGAGTCGCTGATCTGGATCGCGAACCCGGCCAGCCTGGTCCAGTCCTCGGTGCCGAACCATCTGAACGAGGAGCGGCTGCGCCACCTCGAACTCGCCTGTCTGCGCAGCGACATCGTCATCGTGGACGAGGCGGACTCGGTGCAGATGAAGCTCGACGAGATCTTCGCGCCGTCCGCGACCCTGGTCGCGCCCGGGCCGGAGTCCTGGCTGGACCAGCTGCACACGCACAAGATCGAGGAGCTGTCCCGGCGGGGCCGGCTGCCGCTGACCGACCAGGAGGTCGAGCGCTGGTCCGCGTCCCTGTCCGTGGTCACGGCGGCCACGGACCGGCTGTACAAGCGGCTGATCGACGACGGGGACCTGCGCGAGTGGGTGGACATCGAGTACTTCAGCGCCTGGACGCTCCAGGAGAAGCTGTTGGCCGACTGGTTCGAACCGAACGGCTCCCCCGGCGCCCCGGACGGTGTCGCCGACGAGTCCGAACTCTTCGAGGCGTACGAGAACGACGATCCCGAACCGGAGCCCGAGGCGCCGGCCCACCAGAGCCTGCGCGCGGCCCTGACCTCCGTCCTCGACCGGTTCCGCGACGACCCGCTCGGTGGGCTCGGCCCGTACGGCGACCCGACCGACGACCTGGTCAGGCTCGCTCAGGACCTGCTGGCCACCCTCTCGGACTCGGGCACCCGTCGCCGGGTCGTCACCGTCCTGAAGGAACTCCTCACCGACGCGCCCGCGCCCTCCGACGACCCGAAGTGGCTCGACACCACGGCCCGCCGGGTGGAGTTCATGCTGCTGCTCTCCGCGCTGAACCAGCGGCTGGAACGGCTGACCTTCCTATGGCCGCAGGTGGAGGCCGCGCTGCACCTGGACTCCACCGGCAACGACTTCTCCCGCCGTCCGCCGCTCGACTACGCGCCCCTGGTCCCGGAAGCTCCGATGGGAAACGTGCTCGGCTTCCAGTACCTGCCCGACGACCGGGAGAAGGACGATTCCGGGCGCCACAGCGGCACTCTGCGGTTCTTCCGCTGCGCCGGCGTGGGCCGGGAACTCCTGCTCTCGCTGCACGAGTTGGGAGCCGACCCGGCAGCCGGTCGGCCGGGGCCGCACGTGGTGCTGATGTCCGGCACGAGCTGGGCCGGTTCGTCCACCCGGGCGCACGTGCTCGCACCGGTGGGGGCCGTCCTCAAGCCGTCCCGGCGTTCCCTGGAGGCGGTACGTCGCAGTGCCTTCCGCACCCGCTTCCTCTACGACGACAACAGCAAGCCGATCAGCCTGTCCGGCACCGATCCCAAGGCCCGCCCGGCCGTGGCCCGGGCGATGGCCGCCAGGCTCGGGAGCCCGGGACGCGGCCAGTCGCCGAGCCCGTTGGAGGAGGAGCTCGCCCTGGTCGGCGATGACGACCGGCGGCGCGCGATCCTGCTGGTCGGCAGTTACAAGGAGGCGAACACCGTCGCCGACGTCCTGCACGGCATCGAACGCTGGCACGGGCGGGTGCGCGTCCTGGCGGCGGACGACGCGGACCTGGAGCAGGCCGTCCGGGGCGGCGGCCCCGCACCCACGCTCTCCGGGCACGCCACCGCCCTGCGGCGTGGCGACCTCGCGGCCTTCGCCGAGGACCCGCGCGCGGAGGTCCTCGTCGCGCCGCTGATGGCCGTGGAGCGCGGCCACAACATCCTCAACGCGCAGCGGAACGCCGCCTTCGGCACCGCGCTCTTCCTGGCCCGGCCGCACCCCCGGCCCGACGACCTGGCCCTGGCGATCTTCGCGATCAACGACTGGGCCACCCGCTTCGTCCGCGACCACCCGGGCCTCGACCAGGGCACCTTCACCGCACTGGTGAACCAGGCGGCGACGCTGGACGCTGCCGGACTCGCCTTCCGCCAGGTGGCCCGCCGGGAGTGGCGCCGACTGCTCGCCCGCCGGTACATCTACTCCCGCCTGTCCGAGGCCGAGAAGCGGGCCTTCGTCTGGGACCAGCTGGTGACGATCTGGCAGGTCATCGGCCGGCTGGTCCGCGGCGGCGTCCCGGCCCGGGTGGTGTTCGTCGACGCCCGGTTCGCCCCCAAGCTGGCCCGGGCGTTCGCCCCGGGCGTCCAGATGGCGGCACAGCCCTCCGACGACGGCCTGCTGACCGGCCTCCGGTCCGTGCTCTCCCCCTACTTCGACCCCGGAGCCGACCCGGCGCGGTTTCCCGATCCCGGGGATCCGGCATTGGCCCGCCTGCTCTATCAGCCGCTGTTCGAGGCGTTGACCAGCCTCACCCACCACCGTAACTGACCACCCAGCACCGATCGGAGGCCACCATGGCCAAGAAGTACCAGACCATCCGCACCGCCGCCTGGACGCCCGTCTCGCCCGAGTCCTCGCTCACCGCCCACTACCGCGCCCTGCCGTTCCCCGAGGAGTGGCGCGAAGCACTGCTCGATCTCTGCAACGCCGGCCGGTCGCCGCAGGCGGAGCCCTACCGGACGGTCCCCACCTGGCGGCTGGACCAGGTGCTCCAGGCCCTCGCCCCGGACGTGATCGTCCGGCCCCGCCCCTCCTTCCACAAGAACGAGGCCCCGGACTTCTGGCTCTACGCCCCGGCCGAGGTGGCCGACCCGCTGCCGGGCCCGGCGCTGCGCGCCCTGCTCGCCGCATGGCTGCGCGATCTGCGCCCCGAGCCCGAACACCGCACCCGGCGCCGCGAGGTCGAGGCGCTGTTGGCCGCCGATCCTCCGCGGTGGCAGCCGGTCGAGGCAGAGCTGCTGCGCTGCCCGCCCACCAAGGGCGGCACCGCGGCGCCCGAGGCCCGTCAGTTCCAGCTGACGACCGACCACCTGGCCCGCCGGATCCTCGCGCTGGAACCGTACGACTCCGGCGCCGGCAAGCTGCACTTCCGCGCCGTGCCGCGCGGCCCCCGCGACCAGGGCGCGGAGCTGGTCTCGCAGCCGCTGCCCTGGGACGGGAAGGGCGACCGGACCTGGTGGTTCTCGGTGGTCCTCAACATCACCCTGCACACCGTGCCCTTCCAGCCGTTGCCCCGGCTGCACCTGCACACCCACGTCCGTCGGTGGGCGACCCGCACCAGTCCGACCACGGGCCGGCTGCGACTGGCGTTCGGGCGCCGGACCTCCGTGCTGTTGCGCCCCCGGGTGCCGTGGCTGCCCGGCGCGCCCGCAAGCGAACGGTTCGCCGTGGCGCGGCTGGAGTGGAACCGCGCCGCCAAGGCCATCGACTGGGTCGGCGGCGGCCCCGCCGGAATGCTGGCCGACATGTCGCTGACCGAACCGTTCCCGGACGCGGACGCCATCCTGAGCGCCCCCGAGGACTGGCTGACGGACATGCGTGCCGGTGTGGTGTACAGCACCGCGATGGGCGGCCACGAGGTCGGCGCCGGCCTGATGTCGAACCAGCGCTCGCAGATCGTCCGCTGGGCCGAGCAGGCGCTGCCCGAGCAGCTCCGCCCCGCCCCGGCCCTGGAGTACTCGCGGCGGGCCACCACCAGCAGGCCGGTGAACGTCCCGGCCAAACCCTCCAAGGAGATCGAGAAGGCCGCCGAGGAGGTCCGCGTGGCCGCCGCCCGACGCGCCGGCGCGGCCTTCGCCCTCGACGCCCTCGATGCCTTCGCCACCCCCGACGACGCTGACGGGGTGCCGGACCGGCAGCCCGTGCTGGAGGCGCGGCTGCTGTGGCAGACCGCCGAGATGCGGGACACCGCCATCGCCGCCCTGGTCGACCACCTCGGTCTCAAGGACGACGGGACGCGGCCGACCGCAGAGGACTACGAAGCCGCCGCCCCCGGCAGCCCCACCGTCCTGGAGTGGGATTCCGCCGAACTGACCGTCCGGCTGCGTTGCCTCAAGCTGACCGGCCCGCTCGCCGGCAACCTGTCACTCGGCGAGGGACGGCCCACCCGCGCCGCCGTCACCACAGCACTCAGCGCCCGCCGGAGCGAGGTCCGCGCCTTCCTCGACGCCGACCGCATCAACGCCGTCCCGTCCCTGGCCCTGGTCGAGATCGACCGCCGGGAGGACTTCAGCACGCCCGATCACGACCCCAAGTTCGCGCTCCGCCTGGGGTGTGCCGACGCCGGTGTGCTGACCCAGTTCATGGCGGTACCCAAGAAGTTGAAGGGCTACAACAGCGAGAAGAACGCGGACTTCCGCGCCCGCAAGGCCTGGGACGACGGGCTCCGGCAGCTCGGCGTGCGCGTCCACCCCGAGCACAACCTGGGTGAGCAGCTGCCCGCCGACCTGCAGTACGCGGCGGTGTGGATGGTCCGCAAGAACGCCCGGAGCCGCACCCGGTGGGCCGGTCACGAGCCGGTCGCCGTCCGGGTCGTCCCGACGCACCCCGGCACCGGCCTGGCGCGGGTGGAGGGCTGGGACCGGAAAGCGGACAACGGTGCCGGCAGGTGGATCCCGTACCCGGCGTTGCTGCTCCGGCTGACCGCCCTCTCCGAGGTGCCGTCCGCCGTACCCGCGCCGCGCGGCGGCGAGGAGCAGCCGGCCGAACGCCCGTCGTGGTGGCAGGACATGAAGCGGCAGCGGCAGGAGACCGAGGAGTGGCTGCAGAAGGTGGTGCGCTCGCTGCGTGGCACGCCCACCCTCATGCTCGCCCACGCCCAGAACTGCCGCTCGCACTGGACCTGGCTGCAGGACGGCCAGAGCGAACGGGACCGGATCCGCACCGGGCTGTCCGTCCGACCGATCGACCCCGACCTGCGCCTCGTCCGGGTCCGCACGGCCAGGGGCCGTGAGACCGCCCAGTGGTGGGGCGTGCACCGTGACCCGGTCAACGGCGTGAACGGCCTGCCGGCTGATCTGTGGACCGACCCGACCGTAGCCGATGGCACCGCCCGGGTGTTCTGGTCGACCACCCCCAAGGCCTTGCAGTTCAGGCAGTCCGCGGTGGAGGCGGACAAGCTCGCCCCGCGCCCCCTCCAGGCCGGCCCGCGCAAGGGCGAGCTGACCGTCGACACCGACAAGGCGGCGTGGAACCCGGGCCTGGTCGAACTCGCCGTCCTCGGCTGCCACCCGGCCGACGGCGACGACCCGGAGGCGCTGGCCATGGCCGTCCACCAGCTGCGCCAGGCCCCGGACCACGCGGACGCCCTCAGCCTGCCGCTCCCGCTCCACCTCGCCGGCCTGGCCCAGGAGTACGTCCTCCCCACCCTTGCCGACGAGAACTTGGCCACCGACCCGGCCGCCGACACCGACCCGGACACCGCCGAGGCCGCAGGCCTCGCCCAGGCCCCTGAGCCGGACAGCGACCCCGAGCAGCTCTCACTGTTCGCCGCGGACAGCGTTGTCGCGTAGGTGAAACGACCGGGGCCCCGCCACCGGCGGGGCCCGCGTCGTTCGAAACGCTCAGACGAACGTGATCGGTTGCAGGATCCCCTGCCTCATCAACGCCCTGATGTGCTCAGCCGCCCGCTCGGGCGCCGTCCCGCCACGCACCACCGTCCCGGCCTCCAGGTTGCGGCGCACCCCGGACTCCGTCAGGTTGGCACTCCCCAGGAACAGAACCCGGCGATCTGCCACGGCCAACTTGGCGTGCTGACGGGCGCTCGGGTGGTCGCGCCGGTCCACCGGCCAGTGCCAGAGCCGCACACCGGCCAACGATCGGAAGGCCGCCGCCGGCTCCGGACCGTCCAGCAACCGCCCGGCCCCTTCCCGGGTTTCGACCACGATGTGCACATCGACCCCTCGTGCCACCGCATCGGCGAGGGCCTGCGACAACGGGCGGTACGGGCGGGCCGAGTAGGTCATCGCGAGCAGCTCCGTCCGTGCGCCGCGGACCACCTCGGTCAGGACGCTGGCGGTCGAACGCACCGGCACGCCCGGCGTGCGCGGCCCGCTCCACACCGTCCGGACCTCGGCGTCGCCGCGCTGATCGCCCCAGGCCGCGCTGAATCCCCGCAGATAGGCCGCCGCGGTGACCTCGGGTACGGCCTCGGCGCGGATCGCCCGGTACACCTCCCGGATCTGGTCGCCGGTGCGCGGCGACGGGAACTCGGCGGCCGCGTACTCCGGGCCGCGTCCCTGTTCGAGGAGCGCGGCCAGCACCCGGGCCCGCTGCGGGCCGAGGGCCGCGACCGCCGATGCGGCCGCGGCCTCGAAACGAGCAGTGGTCACGCGAGCAGCTCGGCCGGTGTGAGCACCACGTCGGGCTCGTCCCCGAGCGGCACCAGGAAGCGCCGGTCCAGGAAACGGTTGCCCCGCTCGCAGGTGGTCTCCGAGACGAACAGGCAGATGTGGCAGGCGGCACCGTGCAGGTGGTCGGCCGGCGCCTTCGGCAGACGCTCCGCACACAACGGATCGGAGGAGCAGTGCGCCGCGTTGCGCAGCGCCGTCCTGACGATGCGCTCGAACTGCGGGTCCTCGGCCAGCGAGACCAGCCCGCCCAGGGTGCCCTCGGAGTCGGGTACCGCCGTGTAGATCAGGATGCCGGTCCTCGGGTCCGTTTCGTCCCCGGCGTAGATCCGCTCCGCGAGACTCGCCGAGTTGTAGCCGCACTCCAGGGCGATGGTGCGGATGAGCAGGTGGGAGAGGGTGTGCAGAGCGATGTAGCGCTCCCCCGGCCAGCCCTGCATCGGGTCGAACTGGCCGGTGAGCCGGTCGCTCCTGCGGTTCGTGCGGAACCGGGCGAAGGCTTCCCGGTGGGCGACCATCTGCGGGGACTTCTCCACCCGGGTGACCCAGTCGGCCATCAGGCCGTCCCGCACCCGCAGGAAGATCCCCTCGCCACGTACCTCGCTGGCGGGCACCCAGCCGAGACCGGTCCGGGACAGCCGGACGGGGACGGCGATGTCGTCGGCCTCGGGGTCGGGCGCGTCGAGCCGGGTGAACCCTATGAGGGCCCGCGCCTCGCGCAGCCGCTCCACCTGCCGGACGTCGGAGAACAGCCCCTTCAGCGCGTCCGGGACCGGCACCGTCTCCAGGGCGAAGTCCTCGGTGACAGCGGGCGGGCGCGGCGCCGAGAGGACGGCCCACTCCGGGCCGAGGAGATCCGGCAGCCGGGCGTCCGAAGCCGGTGCCTCGCCGTTCTCCGCAGCCTTCCGGGCCTGGACCGCGGCGATCAGCGCGTCGGCGTCGTACTCCTTGAGCCAGCCGAGCCCCGGGAAGGACGACACCGCGTCATAGATCTCGCGCGTGGTGATGTTCTGCAGCTCCGCCCACCGCTCTTCGAGCAGTTCCGGGAGCTTGTCGTCCTCTCCGGGCGGAAGAGCGAGGGCACTCAGCGTCATCGGGAACCACTGGTTGGACGCTCCGGCGACCATGAGCGTCGCCTCGTTGCCGCAGCCGCCGGGCTCGAAGTAGTTACCGAGGTGCGGGTGACGCCCGCGACAGGCGGGCAGGTTGTGGCGGCCCCGTTCGCCCATCGCGTCCCGGATGTTGCGCTGCGCCCCGCAGCCGACGCACTCGATGGTCACGTTGGCGGCCTGGTTGCCGCCGTGGTCCTTCATCCGCAGCTTCGGCCGGGGCGCTGTCGGGCAGGCCCCACCCCCGTGCACGAACGGCGTGTACGGGAATTCGTCGAGGTGGCCGGCCGTGCACACCAGGGTGAAGCGCGCGGCGACGGCAAGCGGCTTCCTCCGTCCCGGGGTGCAGTCGTGGACGAACTTCGCCTCGTGCGGGGTCCTCGGGTTGCTGTTGATGAACGCGAACTCTTCCGAGTCGACCGCCGCGAGGACGTTGCAGGCCGTGCACCGCAGCCATTGTGGGAACGGCGTGATGGGCACGCCGACCCCTTGGCTGGCCCAGTCCTTGGCGTTGTCGGCACCCTCGGCCCACGGTGCCGCCCGCAGCTCCGTGACCTGCTCGCGTCCGTAGAGCTGGAGGGACCGGTTGACGGCCGTCCGCAGCCGCGGCTCGTCGATGCCGTAGTCGGTCAGACCGGTGTGGGACCACTGCTCCAGCCCCTGCACCAGCACCGAGAAGTTGGGCAGGTCGATGAGGGAGCCCACCCCCGCGGTGAACATCAGATGGCTGGGTCGCACCGCACCCACCCGCCGGAAGTAACCGTTGCTCATCGCTTTCCCCTCCTCGTCGCCGAAGCGGCGACGTCTCCGTACTCGTCCGCATCGACCTCGGCGTGACCGTCGTCGCCCCGGCCCTGGCCGAAGTTCCACTCGGGCCCGGAGTTCGTGGACGCTTCCATCAGTCTCCCGCCGCCGGGCAGCAGCAGGTTGATCTCGTTCTCGGTCTCGCGCATCGACATCGGGACCGTGAGAGCGTCCCACCGTGCGCCGTCGGCCCGGCGCAGGAGCGGGGCCACGACGGTGTCCTTCTTCTTCTCCTTGCGGTAGCCGAGCACGGCGCTGCCCTCGCGCTTGCCCGTCCAGGCCTCCTTGAGCACCTCGATGCGCTCGGCGAGGTACCCGCGGGCCCGCGGCCCGCCGACCGCTTCGGCCCGGTCCAGCAGGCGCCGCTCGACCTCCGCCGCGATCTCGCCGTCGAGGTCCACCGTGTGGGCGTCCGTGTTCCGCGAGTTCTCGTACACGGCCTGACGCAGCGCGGCGATGTACGTCGGCGCCGTGCCCCGGTCGAGAGCGCGGCGGGTGAACGGGGTGACGGACAGGGCTTCCACCTGGCGGTAGAAGGTGGCGTGGTAGTGCGCGAAGTCCTCGAAGTGAGCCAAGTCCCGCGGCCGCGACCAGTTGTAGAGGGTGACGACCAGACCGGGGCGGGCCGGGTCACGGCCGACCCGGGACGAGGCCTGGATGTACTCTGCCGTGTTCTTGGGCTGACCGACCACCAGCATCAGCCCGAATCGGGAAACGTCCACACCGACCTGGAGCATCGACGTGGCGAGCACCACGTCGACGGCTTGCTTGGCCGGATGGGTGGGCAGCGCCCGGGGCTCGCGCTTCTCCTTCTTGGCCGCGGCGAACTCGGCCATCAGGGCCCGACGACGGGCCGAGGTGTCCCGCTCCTGGTCGAAGCCGCCCTCCAACCGCTTGAGGGTCGCGCTGATCTCGGACGAGGAGATCCGGGAGGTGAGCTCCTGAATGGACAGCATGCCGGTCCGGCCGACGATCCGGTTGGCGATCGTCTCGTGCCCCTTGCGGCCGCCGTTGGAGCGCACCCGGGTGGTGATGTCGTCGTCGAGGTAGCGGCGCATGCCGGCCAGCTCGCGGGTGGCGTTGAAGTACCCGACCAGGGTCATGTACGGGTCGGCCGGCGCACCGTAGTCGTCGAACAGCTGCTGCGCTCCCAGCAGCAGGATCTCCGCGACCCGGATCTCCGCCGCCTTGAGCCGGGTGCCGTGGGCGCACACGCCTAGGTACCGGCGGCCCGGGTCGGTCCGGCTGACCTCGACCTGCCGGGAGAAGAAGGTGTCGCCGACGTCCAGGACCTGTGGCGGGAACACCGCGAGCTTCCGGCCGAAGACACCCCGGACCTGGTCAGCGGCACGCTTCGTGGTCGCGGTGGACGCGACGATCTTCGGCCCGACCTCGTACCGGGTTCCGCGCTCGTCCGTGAAGGCCCAACTGCACAGCTGGTCGACGGCCGACTCGAACAGGCCCACCGTGGTACCGAGCGATCCCGAGATCAGGTGCAGCTCGTCCTGGATGATCAGGTCCGGCGGGCGCAGCCGGGTGACCGTCCGGGCGGGCTGCTCACCCCGGTGGCGGGAGCGGCACTCGGTCTTCTCGTCGAGGTCGTCGTGACGGTACCCGTGAACCGGGCAGAGCTCGGTGACCCGTCCGAACAACAGGCCGGCGTAGCCGTTCCACGGCAGCTGCGCGAGCTTGTCGACGGTCGCGATGAGCATCGCGGGGGCCAGCCGGTAGATCTCCTCGTCCACGGTGAGGACGGGGATGCCCTCCTTCGGGGCGCTCTTGCGGGAGAACGGGCAGCGGTCCTCCCCCTCGCCGCGCGGGCAGTACAACAGGACGCGCCGGGTGCGCTCGTCGGCCTCCATGTTCCGGTGGGCCGTCAGCCCCGAGCCGCACCACGGGCAGCTGAGCACCTGGATGACCCGGGCGTGTTTGTCGTCGGCGCTCTCCCGCGCCCCCGCGATCTGCTCGCGGGCCTCCGGGAACCAGTTCGGCGACACGGAGGTCCCCACCCAGAGACCGATCCGGAACGGGGTCCTGCCCCAACGGAGGTCGCCACCGGTGTACGCCTCCCGGCGCAGCACCTCGGCTGCGGCGACCAGGGCCGCCGCGCGCTGGAACTGCTGCGCCGTCAGCAGCCGCAGGGTGTAACGCATCAGCACCCCGACGCCGGCTTCGCCGCTGCGCGCGTCGCCGCCGCCGCCGATCACGCCCTGGAGACGGCGCAGCGCGAAGGTGTAGGCGGCGAGGCCGAGGTAGGCCTCGGTCTTTCCGCCACCGGTCGGGAAGAACAGCAGGTCGACGACGGCTTCGGCACCGGCGCCGCGGTCCGGGTGGCCGGGGCGGGAGAGCGAGGCCAGGTTGAGCAGCACGAAGGCCAGCTGGAACGGGCGCCAGCTCGCGCCCTCCTTGCCCTTCGCCTCGACGGCGTCCTTCGCCGGCTGGTACGAGCTCTGGTCGTCCTCGTGTCCGGCGCGGGCAGCCGCGATGGCGGTGTTGCGCCGCTGCAGGGCCATGGCCCGGTTGGCGAAGCGGAAGGCTTCCAGTGCGATGTCGTCCGCGTCGAGCGCGTCGATGCCGAGGGCGATCCGGTTGCAGACCTCCTCGGCCTGGTCGATCGCGAACCCGGCGGCTCCGCGCAGGTCCTCGGGGAGCGACTGGAGGCGTTCGCGCTGCTCCTTCAGCCAGGTGTGGTATCCGTCGGCGAGCGGCGCGAGTGCGGCCCTGAGCTCCTTGCGCCGGGTGGGCACGGCGAGTTCGGCGAGTTCGTCCATGCCGAGTTCGAGGCCGGCGAGCAGCGGCTGCTCCTCGACCCTGGGGGCCGTGGTGGAGGGCACGTCGTGCACCGGCAGCCAGGTGGTGGTGAGCCTGTGCGCGCGGCGCTCCCCTGCGCGGACCTCGGCGCGGACGGCGACGTTCCGGCCCACCGCGTGGCGCAGGCTGTCGCGGTAGAGCAGCCGGAGCCGGTCCTCCTCACTGTCCTCGTGGGCCGACACGGCGCCGTGGGCGAGCGGGTCGTCGATGGGGAGGAAGACGGCAGCGTCGGCGTCGGCGAACGCGGTGACGTCGAGCTCGGTCTGGAACAGCCAGTTGGCGTCCTTGCGATCGACGGAGTCATCCAGCTGGTTGACGAGAGCGACCTCGACCACCCGCAGATCCTCGCCGCCGGGCCCGCCGTCCCGCTGACGCACCTTGACGTCCAGGAGGACGGACGGCCCGGCCGCGCTGTCGCCCTCCAGAACGATGCGGCGGTCGCCGGTGCCGGTGACGTCGATGTCCTTGGGCTTCTCCACCGGTTCACGCCCCCACACCCGACGGGTGCGGTCGTCCTCGGTGAGGGTGTCGGTGAGTGAGTAGCGCCCCCACCTCGCCGTGACCGTGAGTGTGCCGATCGAGGCCGGCACCGTGAATGACAGCCCCATGGACGAGGCCCAGATCCGCCCCGCCGCCTGCGGGGTGAGCAGTTCGGTCGGCTCGGTGTCGGTCCGGTCCCCGTCCGCGCCCGATTCGACGTCGGCGAGCTGGGCCGCGTTCCGGGCCGCCTGCGCCGAGGTACCGTCAGTGGGACGGGGGCCGAGCATCCCGACGAGGTAGCGGTCGCGCGGACCGGCCGAGCGGTGCGGCAGCGCCTCCGTGGTGCCGTCCCAGGGGCCGAGCAGATCGCGCCTGATGTACGTTTCGAGGGCCTCGCGAGCGTCGTACGAATCGCCGGCGAGGAAGGTCTGCGGCACTTCGTCCAGCGGGTGCGGGACGGGCGCCGAAGCGGGCTGGGCGGACATGAAGTGAGCTGCCCCTTCGGGAGGATGACCGAGTACGACGAGCCTACTGGGCCACGCCGACACTTCCTTCAGAACCATACCTTTGCCGATTGACTTAGTTCACAATTTTTCCAGCGGGAGACACAGTGCAGAATCGCTTGCGGGTCGTTCTCATCTCCTCGAGCGCGACGGGGTTCGCCAATCTCCAAGTCCCGTGCACCGATGCAGGTCACGAGGTTGTCGCCTACGTGTGCGCCGCATCCGCGACGGGGGCAGTGGTCGGCGACGTCCTGTCGCAACTTCCACCGGGCGTCGACCTCCTGCTGCCGCGCAGCACTGCCGGCCTGGCTCAGGCGCTGACCGGCTACCGGCCGGACCTGGTGGTCTGCAACGGGTTCCCGTGGAAGCTACCGGCCGAAGTGCTGCACGTTCCCCGCCTCGGCGTGCTGAACGTCCACCCCTCCCTGCTGCCACGCCACCGCGGCCCGATGCCGATCCACTGGGCGGTCCGGCACGGCGATCCCGAGACCGGCGTGACGATCCACTGGATGGACGAGTCCTTCGACACCGGGCGGATCCTCGTGCAGCGCGGAGGGGTCGAGCTCCCGGACGACCTGGACGGCGACAGCGTGTTCACGGAAATCCAGGCTCTGTCCCGCGAACTTCTGCCGGAAGCGTTGGATCTGGCGGCGGCCGGCAACGCAGGCACCGAGCAGGGCCGAGAAGGGGCGAGCTACGAGAGCATGATGGGACCACAGAGCGCGGTCATCGACTGGTCGGCGAGCCGCCGCGACGTCCACGACCTCGTCCGTGCCTTCCGATTCGGACTGTTCCCCGTTCCCGGTCCGCTGGCCGTCGTCGACGGCCGGTGGGTAGCCGTCCTCAAGTCCCGTACCGAGCCGGGTGACGGCACCCGCATGGAGTGCGCGGACGGCCCGCTGTGGATCGTGGAGTCAGCCCCGGTCCCAGCGCGGGACGTCTGGCTTCCCGCGAGCTGACTCAGACGTCCTCACCCAGGTCATTCGTCAACCGGTCGCGCAGGCGCAGCGCACCCGGATCGGTGAAGTCGTCGAGCAGGGCCAGTGCCTCACGCCGGTGCTCCCGCACCGCATCCGCTGCCTCGTCCATGGCCTCCGCCGCCTCGGCGAGGTGGCAGAGGGCCACCGCCCACTGCCACCGGTCGCCCAGCTCACGGTGCACGGCAACGGCACGGCGGTGGAACTCGGCCGCCTCCTGGGCCCGGTCGAGTGCGAGGTAGGCCCGGCCCGCGCCGTCCCAGGCGAGCGCTTCGCGGCTGCGGTCACCGAGGCTTCGTTGCAGGACGGCGGCGCGCTGGTAGGAGGCGAGAGCACCGGCAGAACGACCCGCAGCGCATTGGGCGTGCCCGAGCTGCGTCAGCCAGTACCCCTCTGCGACGGCGCTGTCGAGATCCACCGCGGTGTCGACCGCGCCCTGGGCACTCTCCAGTGCCTCGCCGGTCCGACCGTCTTCGAGCTGGATCACGCTGAGGACGCGCATCGCGTTGCCTTCGGCCCGACGGTCACCCGATTCCCGGAACGACTCCAAGCCTGCACGAACCAAGCGCTCCGCTTCGGCGAGCCTGCCGAGTTCCGCCTGGACCTGGGCGAGGTTCACCGCCATCCGCGGCTCCCAATAGGCGTCGCCCAGACCCTGGAACAGCGCACGAGCCCTCTCGAACGCATCCTGTGCGCCGGGCAGTCGGTGTTGCCGCAGTCGCAGCAGGCCGAGTCCGTTGAGGGTCAGCGCCTCCCCGGCGGGATCTTCGAGTTCACCGCGGATGGCCAGTGCCGCCTCGTACTGCTCGCCGGCCTGATCGAACCGGCTGGACTGGGTGAAGGCCATGCCCAGGCTTTCGTGAAGCTCCGCCTGCGCGCGCCGGTCATCGCAGCGCCGTGCGGCCTCCAGGCCCAGGCGCGAGGTCGCGAACCAGTCCTGGAAGGTGTTGCGCTGCATGTGGACGGCACGGAGGACGATGGCGAGCTGCCAGGCGTGTTCGTCCAGGCCGAGGGCAGCCGCGGTTCGCGTTGCCGCCGTGAGGTTCTCGCGTTCCGTCTCGAACCACTGCATCGCGGCGACTTCGTCGCTGAAGGCCACGGGCTCCACGTCCGGATCGAGCGGAGCCAGTGGGACGCGAGGCTCATGGGGTGCCGCGACGGCCTGGGCCTCGTCAGCCGCGTGCAGGTACCAGGCCAACACGCGCCGCACTGCCCGGTCGCTCTCCTCCGGCTCCTGCTCGTGCCGCGCCTGGTCGACGGCATAGGCACGCAGCAGGTCATGGAACCGATAGCGGTTCGAGCCGATCTGCTCGACCATGTGCGCTGCTACGAGCCCGTCGAGCAGACGACGCGTCGGCCGGTCCCGGCCGGCGACCAGCGCTGCGGCGGCCGCAGTACTGAACTCACCGGTGGGATGGAGACCGAGCATTCGGAACAGCCGTGCAGCATCGCCGGGAAGGGCGCGGTACGACCAGGCGAAGACGGAGCGGACCGCCTCCGATTCCTCCTCGTCCTCACTGGACAACGCATCCCACAGGCTGGATTCGTCCCGCAGGTCCTGGATCAGGTCGTTCAGCAGCATCCGCGGCCGGCCGGCCGCGCGTTCGGCGGCGATGCGCAAGGCCAGTGGAAGGCGTGCGCAGAGTCGCGCCAGTTGTGCGAGCTCTTCCGGATCGTCGCCGTTCCGGTAGTCGGCCGTGACCGCCCGCAGGAGCTCGACGGCGTCATGCTCCGCCAGTATCTCCAGAGTCAGGTGCCGGGCCCCCTCCCGCACACCGAGGCCCGAGAGACGGTGCCGGCTGGTCACCACGACCAGGCATCCAGGACCACCGGGCAGCAGCGGACGGACCTGGGCGGCGCTCGAGGCGTTGTCGAGCACGATGAGCATCCGACGGCCGGCCACCAGAGACCGGTAGGTCGAAGCCATGGCCTCGGGATCGGTGGGGATCGCCGCTGCGGGCACGCCCAGCGCGCGCAGGAACCGTTCCAGTACCTGTGCGGCGGCCACCGGCTCCTGCGGATCGTAGCCGCGCAGGTTCGCGTACAGCTGCCCGTCCTTGAAGTGTTCGCGGACCGCGTGCGCCCAGTGCAGGGCCAACGAGGTCTTCCCGACCCCCGCGGTACCGGTCAACACGAGGACGTGTGCCACCGGTTGCCGTTCGGTCAACAAGCGGTCCATGGCCTCCTGCTCCACGGCCCGGTTGACGAACAAGCGCACGTCCGTGGGCAACTGCCGGGGCACGGGTTCGCCACTACGGGCGGAGGACCCGGGCGCAGCATGGAAGTGCACCGGCCCTCGGATGTCCCGGGCCTGCACGACGTTGCCGGCGGACGATCCCGACATCGACGAACTGGTACTGCCCGGGGACGCCCCGGCCCCCTCCGGCTCCACCCCTCAGCGCTCCACCGGCTGCCGCGCCATGAAGTCCACGATGTCCTCACCACGGTCGTACAGGCGGGCGATGAACTCCGTGACCCGTTCCCTGGTCGCCTGGTCCACGTAGCGGATCGCACCGTCGGCAAGACCTGCGGCGTCGTACGTGATGTCGTAAACGGTGTCGGGCCCAAGGGTGATGAGCTCCGGGAGCGGCCCGTCGAGCTCGTACGGAGCGATCAGCTCGGGGCCGACCACGCGGATCAGCTCGCCGCACTCGGCGCGCACCCGCAGAAGTTGGAGCTCCCACTCCAGATAGGGCGTCAACGGGAACTCGACGACGCGCACACGCAGCAGCCGGCAAGCGTGGTCGGCGGCCAACTGGGAAAGCCGGAGCAGGTCGTCACGTCTGGACTCGATGAGCTCCAGCGCTTTCGTCCGGTCCCCTCCGACATGGGCGCGCCAGCTGGCATCCTTGGGCTCCTGGAACTCCTGGCGCCGCTCCAGCTTCCACGAGTCGTAACCGTCGACCGCGAAGTCCCGTTGCCGGAAGTCGGCTTGATACTCGGTCTGGGGAAGTCGCTCACCCGGCACGTCGCCGAGAAGGTCACGCATCCGGCAGGTCCGCCTTCGCCGACAGAAGTGTCGCTCGGGGGATGACCACGAGGCGCTCGCCCTCGCCGACCATCACGTCCTGCGGGAGACCGGCCCGATAGGCGGCAGTCAGGTCCCGCCCGATGACTGCGATGTCGCCGTTGTCGAGTTCCCAGACGTCGGGGCAGCCGTCCCGGCCGCCCGTGGTGCCCAGTTCAGCCGGCGACTTGCCGAGGCGCCGGGTCAGCACTGCGTCGGGATCGGCGTCCCACGGCTGGTTCATCACGCCTCCGGATTGTCGCGTGAGCTGTCGACTACACACCGTACAAACCGGCCCGACTCCGAGTCAATGGCGCCCTCACCACCCGGCTGCCACACCGCGCCCGTACGCTGTCGGCCAGTGCCGGACGTGCAGTTCCGAGCACGACCGGCTGAAGGGGAGTCATGCGGGCGCAGGAGATCACGTTCCTCAACCTGGTGCAGGGCGAGAAGCAGTTCCAGGTGCCGCTCTACCAGCGGACGTACAGCTGGGAGCGACCGCAACTGCAGCAGCTCTGGGACGACGTGTCCGAGCTGGCGGAGCAGCACCTCGACGGCGCCTCGCCGACTGCGCACTTCCTCGGCTCCGTCGTCCTCGCGCCCGGCCACATCCAGGCCGGCGGCGTCCAGCGCTGGCTGGTGGTCGACGGCCAGCAGCGACTCACCACACTGATGCTCGCCTTCACCGCGCTGCGCGACCACTACAAGAACACCGGGGCCGGGACGGCCGCCGACCGGGTGCACCGGCAGATGCTGGTCAACGAGTTCCACGAGGGGCTCGACCACTACCGCCTGCTGCCCACCCAGGCCGACCGGGACGCGTACACCGCGTGCGTGGGCTCCTCCCCCAAGGCAGGCGGCGCAGGCAACATCGGTACGGCCTACCGGTTCTTCCTGGGCGCCCTCGCTGAAAGCGAGGAGGAGAACGGCGGCAAGTGGGTCACCGCCGTCGAGACCGTCCTCAAGAGCCTGCTCTCGATCGTCGAGATCACCGCCCAGGCCGGCGACAACGTCTACCGGATCTTCGAATCGATCAACAACACCGGCGTCGGCCTCAGCCAGAGCGACCTGCTGCGCAACTACGTCTTCAGTCTGCTGCCGAAGCGCGGCGAGCGGGTCTACCACGAGCTGTGGCTGCCGATGCAGCAGGACCTCGGGCCGAGGAACCTCGAACTCCTGGTCTGGCTCGACCTGGTGGTGCGCGGGCACGGCAAGGCCAAGCAGAGCGAGATCTACCGCGAGCAGCAGAAGCGGCTGGATGCCTTCAAGAGCGACGAGGAGGCGTTGCAGCAGGAGATCGCTCTGCTCGCCGAACGCGGCGGTCGGCTGCTGCGCATCCTGGAGCCCGAGCGGGAGAGTTCGGCCGCGCTGCACGGCGTACTGGAGCGGCTGAGGGCGTGGGGCGGCCAGACGCACTACCCGCTCGCCCTGCACCTCCTCGACCTCGTCGACGGCGGGCAGGCCACGGCGGAGGAGGCCGCCGAGGCGCTTGGCTACGTCGAGTCGTACCTGGTCCGCCGGATGATCTGCCAGGTCCCGACGAACAACCTGAACCGCATCTTCATGGACGCCCCCAGGGAGCTGGAGACGGACCGCTCCCCCGCCGAGGCCGTGCGCCGGCTGCTCTCCGGCCGACGTCGCAAGTGGCCCTCGGACGAGGACCTGCGCGAGGCGATCCGCACCAAGCCGTTCTACTGGAGCGGGCGCTCCGCCCAGCGCTTCCACGTGCTGCGGTGGCTGGAGGAGAGCCACGCGGCGAGCGAGCCGGTGGACTTCGAGAAGGCTTCGCTCACGATCGAGCACGTGCTGCCGCAGCGTCCGCCACAGGCCTGGTTCGACCTGCTCGCGGAAGAGACGGAGGACGGCCAGAGCCCCAAGGAACTGCACGACCTGCTGGTGCACACCCTCGGCAACCTGACCCTGTCGGGCGACAACTCCAAGCTCTCCAACCACCCGTTCGAGCGGAAGCAACAGCTCTTCGATTCGAGTGCCCTGCGGATGAACCAGGAGATCGCCGCCGCCGAGCGCTGGGGCAGGACGGAGATCCTGGCCCGCGCCGACCGGCTCGCCGAGCGGACGATCGGCCTGTGGCCGGCTCCCATCGGATCGGTGAAGACAGCCGGCGACGAGTGGCCGGGATGGGCGGACCTGCGCGCGGCGCTCGTCGCGATGCCCAGCGGCACCTGGACCTCGTACAGCGACGTCGCCGAACTGATCGGCCTGCACGCGCGAGGGGTCGGAAACCACCTGTCCACCAAGGCCGGGGTGATCGGCGCGTACCGGGTTCTCAACTCGGACGGCCGGGTCTCCTCCGACTTCCGCTGGCTCGACGGCGACCGGACAGAGACCCCTCGGGAGCTCCTGGAGGACGAAGGCGTCCCCTTCGACGAAGCCGGCCGCGCCCACCGCTCGTGCCGGTTGACCGCCACCGAACTGGCGACCCTGCTGGGCCGCGACATCCCGGCGGACCGGCTGCACGACCCACTGCCCGACACCGAGAACGCGGCTGCGGCGGAACGCTTCCGCGCTCAACTGGCCGAGAACCAGGCCGGGGCGGTGGCGGAAGGAGTACTGACCGCGCTGCGCTTCTGGGAACGCCAGGACGGCCACTTCGACTACGGCCGCTCCGAGGAGACCAGCTGCTTCCCGATGCTCAACACCGGGACTCCTTCCCAGCCGCACCTGCTGTGGCCACTCGCGCTCTACCCGGTGTCGGGGACGGCGGAGGTGGTCTTCCAGTACCTGAAGGACCGCAGCCCGTTCGACGACACCGAGGTACGGCAGGAGCTGCTGCGACGGCTCAACGAGATCGACGGGATCGACCTGGCGGAGGCGAAACTGGAGCTGCGCCCGTCCTTCCCGCTCCAGGTGTTCGCCGATCACCCGGAGGAGGTCTGCGCGGTGCTGGAGTGGTTCGCCCTCACTGCGGCGCTGGATCTCGCGCAGCGTGCCTGATGTCGATCGCCGTGCCGCCGAGCCGAGTTGGGGGACTCGGCTCGGCCGTGCGCGGCGCGGTGTCAGGTGGGTACGCCTCCGACCGGGCTTCGGCTCTTGGGCTCGGAGCGGTCCGTCGCGAACGTGGCAGTGCCCGTTTTCATCCCCGGCCGCTCCCTTCGAGGTTGCGGAGGAGCTGGAGGAGGTTGAGCAGGGTGCTCACGGGCGCGTTGCCGAAGTCGACCAGGAGGCGCCCGTCGAGGATGGTCTCGCCGGCGCAGGCGGAGCCCCAGAGGAGTCCGTACGGGAGGCCGAGCCGGTGCAGTTCACCGAGGAGAGCGGTGATCTGCGGCCTGGTGTAGTCACGCATCCGGGGGTCGTCGGGGGCGACGGGTTCGAGGGTCACGAGACCGAGTCCAGCTCGTACCAGACGATCTTGCCGCGCTTCTGCGGGTCGACGCCCCAGCGGTGGGTGAGGCCGGCGACGAGCTGGAGGCCCCGACCGGTCTCGACGAAGTCGCCGGGGGTTCGCTGCTCGGGGAGGGCGTCGCTCTCGTCCGAGACGGTCACGCGGAGCGTGTGGCCGAGGAGGGAGTAGAAGACGACGGGACAGGCGGTGTTGCCGTGCCGCCAGGCGTTGACCAGGAGCTCCATGAGGGCCAGTTCGGCGTTGAAGATGGTCTCGGGGTCCCAGCCGTAGTGCGTCAGAGTGTCCCGGAGGGACTGGCGGGAGAGGGCGAGGGAGGGGGTGTTACGGGTACACACGGGAACCTCCGTGAGGGGGTGGCGTGGAGAGAGGAGAGAGCGAGACGGCGGATACGTCGCCGTGAGCCAGGCCAGAACGGGGCTGGTTGATGCCGCGCATGGGTGCTCTGCGGTGCGAGGGCAGCAGGCGCCTACTGCCCGAGAAAGGCGTTACTGACGATCCATCGGATCGGCCTGGTGATGACCATAGCCCAGCATCAGATCAAGTTTTACCCCAATCGCAGATCTTCCCTCTATCGTGGGACCGGCCCGCCCCAGATGGACCGACCGGCAAGCCGGGCGGCAGACTGGGGTCAACCCCAGCCCCGGAAGGAAGTCATGGCTCCACGCGCGAACCCAACACTCCGTCAGCGGAGGCTCGGTGCAGAGCTGCGAAGGATGCGCGAGCAGGTCGGCTTCGGTGGCAGCGAGCTCGGCCGCCTCGTCGGCATGAGCCCCGCGCAGGTCACGCAGATGGAGGCAGGGAAGATCGGCATCAGCGTGGAACGCCTGCGGACCATCGCCGCAACGTGCATGTGTGTCAACGAACCCTTGATCGCCGCTCTCTCGGACATCATCACGGAGCGCGAGAAGCCCGGCTGGTGGGAGGAGTATCGCGGAACCCTGTCTGAGGACTTCGTTAACGTCGCGGAGTTCGAAGGCCAGGCCCGAAGGCTCACTACCTACTCGATGGCTTTCATTCCCGGCCTGCTCCAGACCGGCTCATACTCCTCCGCCGTCTTCTCCCAGACCTTCCCACCCTTGCCTCGTCACGAGATCGACCTCAGAACAGCCTTCCGGATGCAGCGGCAGCGCATTGTCCGATCGGGCACAACGCCGTACTCAGCGTTCATCCATGAGGCAGCGCTGCGCATGCAGTTCAGCGGCCCGACCGTCCTCGCCGAACAACTCGGCGTGCTCATCGAAGACTCCGAGCAAGCGAACGTCTCGATCCGGGTAGTTCCGTTCAACGTCAGTGCCATGCCGAGCTCAAGCGGGACCTTCACGTACGCCGAGGGACCGATTCCCGAACTGGACGCGGCACAGGTGGACACGAGCCTCGGTTGCCGGATCTTCGACGCCCCGGCCCATGTGGCGAGGTTCCGATCCCTGCTTGCCCGATTCGAGTCTCGCGCCCTCTCGGAGGAGGAGTCCCGAGACTTCATCGGGTCCGTCATGAAGGAAATGGAAAGCAAGCGTGCATAGTCCCGTGTGGCAGAAGTCCAGCTTCTCCAGCTCCAGTGACGAGTGCGTTGAAGTACGCATCGTCAGCGGGCTGGTCGAGCTGCGAGAGTCCGACGATGGCGAGGTCATAGTCCGCACCACCCCCGCCAAATTTGCCAGGTTCCTCCGAGCCGCCAAGGCAAGCGAGTTCGACCACCACGCCAACTGACTTCGGCGCCCCTTCGCTCCGCAGAGCGAAGGGGCGCCGCCCCCCCTAGAAGAGGGCACCCTCCGGCGGGAAGAGCCCGTCATCACCGAAGCCAGCCGAGCTTGAGACGTTCAGCCGCTCGGCCTTTCTGCGCCGCGCCTCCGCAGAGGCCGGCGGAAGATCGGGGCGCCGGTTCGGCTTCTTGTGCAGCCCGAGGAACACCTCGTCGGCGTAGGCCTGGTGGTTGAGCCGACGAAGCCGGTCGATGATCTCCGTCCGAGCGAGCAACCCGATGGTGTACCGGGTCCCCTGGTCGGTCTCGTGGAACCCGTGATCCAGCGGAAACGTCTCGTGCGTCGGATCCGCCGGCCGGGTAGCCCCGGTGGGATCCAGCAGGTCGTACCACCCGTAGGCGGCGATGGTCGCTCGGTCGATCTCCTCGTGGATGGCCCGAAGTTCGACGATGTCGTTGTCGTCGCAGGCGGCGTCATGCACGAGGTTGTAGGTTGCCGTCAGCCCCATCTTGCGATCCCGCATCAGCTGACCGCGAAAGCTATCGAGGCGCCCTCCTACCACCCTGAGCTCGTTAGTGACCGGCGGGCGGACCAGGGTCTCGAAGACATCAGTGGGAGCGTAGTTGAGATCGGCCTTCATGGTCGAGCTGCGATCAAGAGCCCACCAGTAATGCGGCGAGCTGCTGAGAATCGCTAGGAATCCGGAGTCATCGGACGCGAAGACACCGAGCTTGTGCGCAAAAACCTGGCCAGTCGGCACCATGACCGGCATCACGACCTTACTCACTAGGGTTATAACGATGCATTTCCCTAGCGCGCCTAGCTTCTCGTAGAGCTCCGACCGGCCACGTTCGTAAAGCCACCATGAGTCACGCGCAGACTTACTGAAGGTCTGTTTCAGGCGATCCGGTCGAACCTCGCGCTTGACCTGGTCCAATGCCTTGGAATATTTCTCGGCTTGTTGCTCCGGCCAGTCATGGAAGTTGATAATCCACCGCTCACTGCCATGCACTGGACTGTTGTTGATATCCTGGCCGTTGAGGTAGGGAAACAGCACAGACTTGTACCGAGAATCCTCGGCAATCCACGCTTGCGCCTCGGCTTCGGACAACGTAAATCCCAGACCGAGAACGTATGAGCCAATAAATGAAACACCACGCATAGCATCAAGAGGCTCAGCCCAAGAAGGCTCACGAGTCATCGGATTGAGAGACGTAGAGATGCCACGCGGAACGACTTGGTCACCTACCACACGCTCCGCTTCTACTGCCACGGGCGCAATGCTCGTCCATACCGCGCAATACTCCAGAACTGCTGACCTCGAAGGCCAAGGCGCACTCTTAACCGCACGGCGGATCACAACACCAACAGCCTCCAGTTGGTCCAGGCCGACCTCACGAGTGCTGCCCTGCGCAAGCGTGTTCGTCGCGATGATTCCGGTCTGGCCGCTCCTGTTCAACAGGTCGTGCGCACGTAGTTCGAAGTAGGCCACCAGATCTGCGCTTCCGCGCTTTCCGCCTGCCAGGTAGTCCACCAAATACTCGCGGTATGCCTCACCCATCACTCCGGTGAGCTTCTGGCCACCCAAGAAAGGTGGGTTGCCGATGATGGCGTCAAAGCCTCCCCGCTCCTGGAAAACCTCCGGGAACTCCAACGGCCAGTGCACAGGTCGCCGTTCAAGCGCACCATCCGGCAGCTCACTGGCCAGCCACTCCTCCGCAAGGCGGCAGGCTCTCGCCACTTCGGGAGCCTCGACGTCAACATCCGCTGACCCCAATGCCTTCGCAGCGCCAGCCGCCAACGGGAACAAGTCGCGTACCCGCTCGCCACCGTCGTACTCGTACCACGGCACTCGACCCGAAGCACACGTTGCGAGCGCCGCACCCGCGATCAGGTCTCCGATGAGCTGAAGCCGGGCAGTGTGCTTGCGGACGTCCTCCAGGAGTTCACGCTTCTTCGCCAACGCCCGAAGGTTCTTACCCTTTATCGCCGTGATGGCGTGACGCGCCCGCACCGCCTCTTCCACCTGCCGCTCGACGTCAGCTGCCGCGCCGAGAAGGTCTCCCTTCTCCACCTCCAGGTGCATGGCCTTCAGCTGGTCGAGGCTGGTAACCCCGAGCAGCGAGTCGCCCGCCACCAACCGGTCATCAAGGAAGGTGAACGGCCGGGTGCGGTCCATGGAGACCAGCCACAGCGACAGCTTGGCCATCTCGACCGCCGCCGGGTTAATGTCTACCCCGTACAGACAGTGCTCGATGATCTGACGACGTGCCTTCACCACGATCTTGTCCGACTCGGCATCGACCGCTGTCACCGAGTCGACCGCGCGGCCCGACAAGTACTCGACCGCGCCCTTCCGCTTCTCCCGGGACCAGGCATCGATGAGCCTGTCCGCCAGGTAACGGCATGCAGCGACCAGGAAGGCGCCGGAGCCCATGGCGATGTCGGCGACCTTGAGCTCCAAAATCTCCTCAGCCGACTTGTGCACCCAGTCCTTGGTCACCGCCGTCTGAAGCGGCCCGACCCGGTACACCAGCGGCTCCAGCGCGTGCCGGACGACCTCCTCCGCCAGCTTCCTCGGCGTGTAGTGCGTCCCCGTGTTCTTCCGCAGCGAGGACTGCGTCACGTACAGCGCACCCGCCGGCATCACCACCGGCAGATCTCGCAGGTCCCGCCGGATGATCCCGAAGAACGGCAGCAGCCGCTCGACCAACTCCCGGTCCCGGCAGGCCGCGTAGAGCAGGCGCTTCGCCTCCTCCCCCGCGTCCCCCGCCAACGGCGCGAGCAGCTTCTCCAGCTTCCCGGCGTTGCCGATCCCGGGCTTGGGCTCCTTGTACGCCTCGCTGATCTTCTTCGCGAGCGCCTTCACGTCCTTGCACGAAGCCGCCAGCAACTCCAGGTCACGCAGCGGGACTTCGTGCTCCAGCCCCACCGGCCCGATCAGCCCGACGACCGTGTCCATCGCCCGCTGCCCGTCGTACGACAGCAGGCCCTCGTACACGTACCCGATCTGCTCGACGTCCAGCGCCCGGAAGGTCAGCCGACGCCGTTCCTTCTGCTTCCCCTTCCCGATCTGCACGTACTGCACCGCTTGCAGCATGTGCAGCACGGTCCGGTCGTCGATCGGGAGCAGCGGCGCCTGCTCCAGCCACGCATACTTCGTCGGATCGAAGATCGACCCGTCGTACGCCGGCATCTCCAGCTCGGGGTGCTGCACTCCCCCGTACACCGCGTGGAACAGCGCGATCAACCGGTGCCAGGCCGCCGTCGTGTGCTCCAGCGCCGCCTCGCCCTCGGCGAGAGCCCGCTCCTCAAGATCGGCACACAGCCGCCCCGCCGAGTACGACTCCGCGTACACCTGCGAGGACGACGGCAGCAGCCCGCGCTCCTCCGCGAAGAGCAGGAACACCACCCGCATCATCACGGCGACCGCTGCCCGGTACACCTCCTGCGCGCTGACCTCGTCCGCGTGCAGCCCGGCAGCCCCGCGCTCCATGGCCCGCGCGTCGGCCCGCCCGATGGCGTCGACCAGCAGCTCGACGGCCTGGCGGACCTGGACGCCGAGCGCGTCGGTGACCTCTTCCCCCGCCTCCAGGCTCTTCTTCAGCAACCCTTCCAGCGTCTCGGCCGCCTCGTACTCGAAGAAGCGCCCCCGCCGCAGCATCGAGATCAGCGCCCGCACGACGTTCCGCTCGGCGGCCTCGTTCCAGCCGATCGCGTCGAACAGCGCCGTCGTCGTGACGCCGCCCACCGGCGCCCACACCAGGCACCACCAGCGCCCGTCCGTCACCAGCCCGAGCGGAATCCCGTGGTGCCGGCAGAGCCGCGCCAGCCGGTCGGCCGGCGTGGCCGACCATTCCCCGCCCCACTCCGCCCGCGCCGTCGGCACCGTCCCGTTCGGCACGACCATGCCGATCAGCGGCACCCGCTTCGCCGCAGCCGCCACATCCGGCTCGGCCGCGAAATCAGCGCCCGGCTCGACGACTGCGAAGTCGGCCCGAAGCCGAGTCCCGTGCTCAGGCACGTCCACCGTGAACCGGTCGAGCGCCAGGTCGTCGTCCTCGCCCTGCCGCAGCACCAGGGCGTCGCCCCACTCCAGCAGGTCCCGCAGCACGTAGGCGACCCACTCGTCCCGCCCGGCCGTCCGGTCCACCAACCAGTCGGCGTGGCGGGCGCGCAACCGGTCGCGCTGCTTGCGGTCGATCGAGTCCAGCTGCGGCCAGGCGCCGAGCAGCACCGGCATGGTCAGGAACGGTCCGGAGACCTCGGTGAGTTCGAGCCACTCCTGGTGCTGGGTGCGGCCGTCGAGGGCCTTGGCCTTGGCGGCGGCGAGTCCGCGGGAGGCGGCGGGGCGCGGGCTCATCGGATGGCTTCCTTCTGCGGGATCACGAAGACGACGGCGACGGGGAACAGGTGCGAGCGGGGCGCGCGGTAGCGCTTGTCGATGGCGGCGAGTTCGCGTTCGCGCTCGGCGGCGAGGTCCTTGAGCCGGGCGTCCCACCGCTCGCGGTCCTCGCGGTACTGGCGCTGCTCGACGGAGGTGAGCTCGCGCTCGCCGAAGAAGGCCATCTGCTCGCCGATCCCGTCACCCTCCTCCTTGAGCTTCGCGCGCAGCGTCGCCTCGAAGCGGTCGAGCGTCGCCTCGATGCGGCGCTCCTCCTCTCCGCGCCGGTCTTGCAGGCCCTTCTCCAGCGAGGCCAGCCGTTCGCGCGAGCGGGCCGCCAGCGAGTCGGTCAGCGGCTGGGCGAGCCGTGGCCAGGCCTCGGCGGCGGCCTTCTTCAGGTGGGGCGCGGCCTCGACGCCCGTGGTGAGCGCGTGCGACAGCGTCGCGCCGAGCCCGCGCACGGACTCCCAGCGGCGGAAGCGTCCGGTGTCGCCGAACCACCCGCCCGCGTAGAGCACTTCCTCGTGCAGCCGGGTACCGTCCACGCCCACGAGCACGTACCGGGCGTACGCGCCGACGAGCGTGGTCTCCACCGCCGGGTCGTCGGTGACGACGGCGGCCACCCGGTGCAGCCCGACGGTGTCCGCGTTCCACACGGCGGCGGTGAGCAGCCGGGTGGACATCGCGACCAGCGGGTGCTTCAAGTGTGCCAGGACGACCTCGTCCCGCGCCCGGGCGACGATCTTCGGGTCGAAGGTGACGGGACGCTGCTCCTCGGGGCGCAGCTTGTGCGCGAGCCCGCGGGTGGCCCGCACCCAGGTGCCGGTCAGCGGCGGGACCTCGAAGAGCCCGCCGTCGAAGTCCTCGTGGTGGTGGGGCAGCAGCGTCTGCTGGCGGTCCAGGGCGAGGGCGGTGTCGACGACGCGCCGGATGTTCTCGGCGTTGAGCCCGAGCGTCTCGACGGTGTCCTTGTACTGCTCGGCCAGCCGCTTCGCCTGGGCCGTGACGTTCTGCTCGTGCGCGACCGTCCCACCCGTGGTGCGGCCCTTGATCTGCCGGGGCTTGGCGTGCTCGATGTCGACCGGGGCGTGGTCGCCGGTCATCCGGCGCTGCACGGCTTCGGCGATCACGGCGTTGACCGAGCCGAGGTCGGCCTCCATCCGCGCGACCTTCTTGGCGACCCGGGAGAGGAACTCCAGGTCCGCCTCGTAGGACCCCACGGCGGCTTCGCGCCAGCCGGAGCCGACGAAGTGGCGGATCTCCGGGTCCTCGCGCTGCCCCCAGCGGTCGATCCGGCCGATGCGCTGTTCGAGCTTGTTGGGGTTGAAGGGAATGTCGTAGTTGACCAGCCGGAAGCAGTGGTTCTGCAGGTCGATGCCCTCGCTGGCGGCGTCCGTGGCGATCAGGATGCGGACGCGCCCCTCGCCCGTGTCCGGCGCGGCCTGGAAGCCGAGCCGGATCTGTTCCCGCTCCTCGGCGCCGAGTCCGCCGTGGAGCTGGGCGACGCGCCCGCCGTCGGTCATCTCCTGCTGGCGGAGCAGGTCGACCAGCCACTTCTGGGTGTCGCGGTACTCGGTGAAGACCACGACCCGCTCGTTCGACCAGCGCTTGCCGTCCGGGCGGCAGATCGCCCTGAGGTAGGTGAGCAGCTCCGCCGCCTTGGAGTCGGCGGCGGCCTCGTGGTTCAGCGCCCAGCGCTCCATCTCGCGCAGCAGGCGCAGTTCCTCGCCGTCCTCCTCCGGGGTGAGCCGGGTGGAGCGGGTGAGCGCGTCGTCCTCCGCCTCGGCGAGGGCGAGGTCGTCGAGTTCGGCCGCGAAGTCGTCGAACTCGTCCAGCCAGTCCGGCACGTCGTCGGCGGCGACGCGGGGGCGCCCGGCCGTGTCGTCCAGGTGCCCGAGGTAGATCTGCACGGTGTGCAGGAAGGCCGCCGGGGAGGAGAACAGCCGCTTCTTCAGCAGCAGGGTGACCAGGTCGGCGGCCCTGCGGCCGCCCTTGGCCTTGGGCGCGAGGCGCTTGCGCCGCAGGTCGGCGAAACTGCTGACCAGACCGTGGACCTCCAGCTCGGCCGGGGTGTAGTCGACCTGGAGTTCGCTGGTCCGGCGGGTACGGAAGACGGGGTTGCCGTGGTCGTCGGTGACGTTGCTCTTCAGTCGCCGGATGACGGTGTCGTCGAGCGCGGCCTTGTCCGGGTCGACACCCCGGGCGAACCGCTGGTTGTCGATGAGTTCGAGCAGCGCGGTGTACGACTCCGGGTACCCGTTGTGCGGGGTGGCCGAAAGGAACAGCCGGTGCTCGAAGTGCGGCACCAGGCGGCGGATGAGCTTGGTCTGCTGGGAGTCGACGGCGTACACCTGCTTGGGGGCCGCGGGCGCGACGTGGTGCGCCTCGTCCAGGACCAGCAGGTCGAAGAAGCGGTGCTCGGCGCCGTCCTCGTCGCGCGCCGCCTCGCCGACCGGAATCACCTCGTCGAGGAGGCGCTGGGCCTTGACGCCGCGCAGCCAGGGCAGGGAGACGATGGTCAGCGGGTGGACGCGGAACGGGTTCGCGGCGGTGCCGTGGGTCCGGCGCAGCCGGGCGCAGTGCTCGGAGTCGACGATGGTGAAGTCGAGGCCGAACTTCTCGGCCATCTCGTCCCGCCACTTCAGGGTCAGGCCGGCCGGGCAGACGACCATCACCCGGCGCGCCCGGCCGCGCAGCAGCAGCTCCTGGACGACGAGGCCCGCCTCGACGGTCTTGCCGAGGCCCACGTCGTCGGCGAGCAGCAGGTTGACGCGCGGAGCGCCGACCGCGCGCGAGACGGGTTCGAGCTGGTAGGGCTCGACGGCGACCCCGGAGCGGAAGGGCGCCTGGAGGTTCTTGGCGTCTGCGGAGGCGACGGCGGACCAGCGGACGGCGTCGAGGAAGGCGGCCAGGCGGGCGGGCGGGTCGTAGCGGCCGGTGGAGGCCTCGGGGAGCGAGCCGGCGGGCAGGACCCGGCGGCCGGGCTCGATCTCCCAGATCACGCTGAGGGTGTCGCCGAAGCGGCCGTCCGCCACGGACTGCAGGTGTACCAGGGTGGCGCGGCCCTCATCGGTGCCGAACGAGGGGTCGACCCGCGCGACGACCCAGCTCTGGCCGCGGACCTCGACCAGTTCCCCCTCCTCGGGGAGCCGCTCGTCGATTCCGCTGTCCGTACGCCGGTCCGCCACGATCGGTCCGCCTTCCGTCGGTTCTCCGGTTGCCGCCGAACTCGGTGCGCCTCCCCCGGTCGGCCGCCGCGGATCCTATCACAGGGTAATTCGTGTACAGAGTTCACAGGGTCACGAGGAACCCTCCAGCAGCCGGTCGAGTCGCGCGAGCAACTCGACCGTCCGCACCAGCCCGGGATCGTTCCCCGGCACTGCGGCCCGCTGGTCGTCACGCAGCTCCGTCAGCAGCGTGCGGGCCCTCTCCCGCTCACCGAGCCCGGCGGCGAGCTCCCCGATCCGGTAACGGCTCTCGAAGACGGACACGTGCGCGGCACCGAGAGCCCTCGTCTGGAACGGCAGCAGCGCCTCGTACGCGTCCCGGGCCTCGGTCGAACGCCCCAGCATGGCCAGGCAGCGAGCCGCACCCGCCCGGCAGGCCAGCAGCTCCGGATCGTCGACGGGCCGACTGCCGGCAAGCCTCTCCACCAGCCCTGCGTACCCCTCATGGGCCCGTCCGGGCTCGTCGGCCTCACGCCACCGGTCGTACTGCTCCACCAGCGAGACGACGGATCCCGTCTCATCGCTACCGGCCGCCCCGGCCGACCATCGCCGGCCGATGTCGCGGACCTCATCGGCCGACGGGCGCGCCGCCGGCTTCTTGGCCAGCAGCCGCATCACCAGGTCGGCGAACTCGGCAGGCGCATCCGGCCGGTGCGAGGTGACCGAGGGCGGCTCCTTGAACGCGTGCTGGTACATCAGCATCACCGCATTCGGCGCGGTGAACGGCGCTACGCCGGCCAGCAATTCGTACAGCACGCAGCCCAAGCCATACAGGTCGCTCGCCGCGACCGGACGCCCCTGGGCCTGCTCCGGCGCCATGAAACCCGCGGTGCCGGGCGTGGCGTCGGTCGCGGTGAGCCGAGGCTCGTCCGGGGCGGGCTCCAGCGCCGCCGCGATGCCGAAGTCGAGCACCTTGACCGCGCCCGCCGGGGTGAGCATGACGTTCGACAGCTTGATGTCGCGGTGTATCACGCCCTGGGCATGCGCGTGCGCCAGCGCCTCGGCCGCCTGAGCCGCGACCGTCGCGGCCCGCTGCACCGGAAACGGGCCCCCGTCCTTCAGCGAGGCCGCGAGGGTGTCACCCGGCACCAGTTCCATCACCAGGTAGAGCCGACCGTCGTCGAGCCTGCCACTGTCATGGACGACCGGGACACCCGGGTGACTCAGGTCGGCCGTGAGTTTCGCCTCCCGCCGGAACCGCTCCTCCAGCGCGGCCGACGCATCAGGGTGCCCGTACGGGGCAAGAAACTTCACCGCGACCCGACGACCGGCCGTGCGGTCCCACGCGGCCCACACCTCGGCCATCCCACCTCGCCCCAGGAGGTCCGCCAGCTCGTAGCGTCCCAGGATCTCCCGTCTCACGCGCCCCGTCCCCCGTCACAGTTTCGTTCGCACCGCTACCACCGCCGACCCGCGGCATCCTCTCATCCCCGCGCAACCGTGCGGTCACACGGGGTAGGGGGCCTGCGGCAGCACGAACGGACGGCGGGGATCCTCCGACCCGAATCGACACAGGGCTCCCGGACCCGGCTCCGCCGTGGGCAGGTACGGCCCGAGCGCGCCGTACACCTCGGCGGCCGATCCGGGCCTGCTCTCCCGCTCCTTGGCCAGCAGCGCCGTGACCACCCTCTGGAGACCCGTCGGCACGTCGACTCCGCACTCGGCGAGCAGCGGCGGCCGGCCCTCAAGGTGGCCCGCCACCAGTGCGAGCGGCGTCGGGGCGTCGAAGGGCGGGCTGCCGGCGAGCATCTGGTGCAGCAGGCAGCCCACGCTGTAGAGGTCGCTGCGGGCGTCCAACGCCGGCGCGCCGGCGAGCAGTTCCGGCGAAGCGCACTGGAGGTTGCCCAGCCGCTCGCCGGTCGAGGTGAGCCGGGGACCGCTGTCCGATACCACCTTGACCAGCCCGAAGTCGAGGATCTTGACGACGCCGTCCCGGCCGACCATGACGTTCTCTGCCTTGAGGTCCCGGTGCACCAGGCCCGCGGCGTGCGCTGCGGCCAAGCCCGAACACATCTGTGCCGCCACCGCCACAGCGGACTCGACGTCCAGCCGCTCCTGTTCGTCCAGTAGCTCGCCGAGCGTCGCCCCCTCGACCAACTGCATGACCAGCCAGCAGACCTCATCCGTGATGGCGGCATCGTGAACCGTCGCAACGTTCGCGTGGTCAAGCGCCGCCGCCGCCTTCGCCTCCCGCTCGAATCGGCGCAGCGCACCGTCACGTCCCGCCGGATCGGCCAACAACTCGGCAGAGACGATCTTCACGGCAACCGCGCGGCCCAGATGCCGGTCCCGGCCCTGCCACACATGACCCATGGACCCACGCCCCAGGGGGCGTTCCAGCCCGTAACGCCCCCCGAGCACGGTGCCGCAGCCGATGCGCTCCATGCGTCTCCTCCCGCCTCGGGGAGTTTACGGTAGCCGTCCGCCCGCACCCGGGTGATCACCAAGGCCAGTACAGTGTGCACACTGCCCGACCCGAGTGAGGCGCAAGGGGGCCCGTGTGGCGACGCTGGGTATGCACCGGGACTTCCTGCTGGAGTTCGCGGCGCTGGAGAAGTCCGTGCAGCGGCGGGTGTTCGAGACCTTCGAGAAGTTCACCGAAGCCACGCACACCGGCATCCACCTGGAGAAGCTCACCAATCAGCGGGACCCTCGGATCCGGACCATCCGGATCACCGGTTTCTGGCGCGGGGTGGTCCTCAAGGAGGACGAGGGCGACAGCTACCTGCTCCTGAAGGTCCTCCCGCACGACAAGGCCAACGACTGGGCGTGCAAGCACCGCGGCTCGGTCAACACCGCCACCCAGGGCATCGAGATCCGCAACGACGTCGCGCTGGAACGCGCCACCGAGTCCCTGAGGACGCTGGCCTCCGACGAGCCCCGGCGGCTCTTCGCCGGCCGTTCCGACAAGGTCCTGCGCAGCCTGGGCATCGACGAGGAGATCCTGCCGATCATCCGGCTGCTGCCCGACGAAGCCCATCTGGAGGCCCTCCACCGGGTCCTGCCGGAGCAGCAGTTCGACGTTCTGATCGGCCTCGCGAGCGGGCTGGAGCCGGCCGACATCGACCGTGAGATCGTCCAGGCGTACGCGCGGGCGGCGCTTCCGGTGAGCGCCGCGCAGCCCGAGGACGGGCTGGTCTCGGCGATGGCGCACGCGCGCGGCCGGGTCGCCCTGGTGTCCTGCCCCGAGGAGCTGCTGGAGATCCTGGAGCGCCCGTTCGACGCGTGGCGGATCTTCCTGCACCCGGCCCAGTACCGGATCGCCTACCGGGAGTCGTACAACGGGCCCGCCCGCGTCACCGGCGGCCCCGGGACCGGCAAGACCGTGGTGGCCCTGCACCGCGCCTACCACCTGGCGCGCCGGTTGCCCGCGGACGCACCCGACGGATCGATTCTGCTGACCACCTTCACCAAGGACCTCGCCGCGGAACTGGAACGCTGCCTCACGCTGCTCGTCACGGACGAGCGGACCAGGGCGAAGGTCCGGGTGGTCACCGTCGACGCGCTGGCGAACGAGGTCCTCCGCCGCTCGCGCGGCGGCGCTCCGCTGAAGATCGTCTTCAACCAGCGTGCGGTCCTCGCCCGTTGGGGCCGGATCGCCGACCGGCTCGGGATCGACTTCACCGACGTCTTCCTGGACCAGGAGTGGCGGCAGGTCGTCCTGGCCCAGGCGGTCGAGAGCGCGGAGCAGTACCTGAAGGCACCCCGGACCGGCCGGGGTACGGCCCTCGGTCCGCTGAAGAAGGCCCAACTGTGGCGCGCGGTGGCCGCGTTCGAAGAAGACCTGCGGCAGACCGGCGAGTGGACGTTCCTCCAGGTCTGCGCACAGGCCGCGCGGGTGCTCGACGAACAGGACGACCGCCCGTTCCGGCACGTGGTGATCGACGAGGCACAGGACCTGCACCCCGCGCAGTGGAGGTTCCTCCGCGCGGTCGTCGCGCCCGGGCCGGACGACCTCTTCCTCGCCGGCGACCCGCACCAGCGGATCTACGGGAACAAGGTCTCGCTGCGCTCACTCGGGATCCAGGTGGTCGGGCGGTCCTCCCGGCTGCGAGTCAACTACCGGACCACGCACGAGATCCTCAGCTGGTCCGCGTCCCTGCTCACCGGCGAGCGCCCGGACGACATGGACGGCGGGGAGGAGTCCCTCGTCGGCTACCACTCGACCCTGCACGGGGCACGCCCCGAGACGCACGGTCACGCCGACAAGGCCGAGGAGATCCGGGCACTCGCCGCCCGCATCGAGGAGTGGACCGCCTCGGGGATCGACCCGGAGGACATCGGGGTCGCCGTCCGGACCGTCCAACTCGGCCGCGACATCGCCCAGACCCTGGAGCAGGCCGGAACACCGGTCTACCTGCTCGGCAACGCGCCGTCCCCCGGCGTGCGGATCGGCACCATGCACCGGATGAAGGGGCTGGAGTTCCGCTGCGTCGCCGTGGTGGGCGTGAGCGACGGCCTGGTGCCCATGCGCAGCGCGCTCACCCCGGTGGAAACCGACCCGCAGCAGCACCAGGAGGACCTCAACAGCGAGCTGAGCCTGCTCTTCGTGGCGTGCACGCGCGCACGCGAGGCCCTGCGCGTGTCCTGGCACGGCACACCCAGCGCCTTCCTCGGGCCGGCCATCCCCGCACAGGCGTCACAGCCCCGGCCGGGCGAGCTGCTCACCGGCTGACCGGCCGCCCCGCCGAGTCGCCGAGGAGGCCGTCCAGGACCAGTCCCCCGCGATGCGCCGGCCCGACGCCGGCAGTTCCGCAGCCGAGGCCGGATACGGAGTTGCCCGGGCCCCGGCGGGGTGGGGTAATGGGAGACGGCCGGTGTTCGAGCGTGTGACGAGCAGCCCCGGGAGCTTGGGATGAGCGGTGGGCCGGAACCGATCAGTGCCGAGGGCCTGCGTGCGGTGCAGGAGGAGTTGGCACAGCTGCGGGAGCAGCGGGGGAAGGTGGCCGCGACGCTGCGCGGGATGGAGCCGACGGGGGATTCGGCGGACGCGGCGGACGAGTTGCAGCGGGCGTCGGAGGTGACCCGGCTGGACCGGCGGATCACCGAGCTGGAGACGCGGCTGCGGGAGGCCGAGGTGGCCGGGGAGCCGTCCGCGCGCGTGGTGGGGGTGGGATCGACGGTGACCGTGCGGTTCGGCGACGGCACGGAGGAGACCGTCGAGATCTCGGAGCTGGCGGAGGAGCGGGACCTCACCCTGGTGACCTTCGACAGCCCGCTCGGGAAGGCCCTGCTCGGGCGGCACCCCGGGGAGACGGTGAACTACGAGACCCCGGCCGGCGCGGCCAGCGCGGTCGTGCTGTCGGTGGGCGGCGACGGCCCGCAGACGGGTTGAACCACCGCGGCGGAATTCCCGGCGCAATTCCCGACACAGTTCCCGGTGCAATTCCCGGACAATGAGCGGCCATGCCTGCCGCGCGCTTGATAGGCGCCACTTATACGGTCACAGGGACTGCCTCTTTGACGTGCCACGACGGCATGTCACACACTGAACCAGCGGCCCGGCGGAAGCGTCCGGAATCCCGGAAGGAAGGTGGCCCTCGCCACCCTGTCCCGCACTGTGCCGGATTCACCGAATTCATCGAATTCGCGGGTGTTCCCAGCCGCCCGGGAAGTCCCGCGGAGAGAAACCGAGCAGAGCGAGCAGATGCCCCCGTCCCGCACCGCCCGCTGGCTCCCGGCGGCGGCCGCCGTCGCCGTCGCCGCCTGGGGCGCCAACCAGTTCACCGCACTGGCCACCGTGTACCGGGCGCGCACCGACTGGTCGGCGCTCTCGCTGGCCGCGATGTTCTCGGTCTACCTGGTCGGCCTGGTGCCCGGCCTGCTGCTGGGCGGGCCCGCCGCCGACCGGTACGGCCGGCGGCGGACGGTGCGCGCCGCGCTGGGCCTGTCCGCCGCCGCCAGCGTCGTCCTGGCCCTGGCGGACGAGCCGTCCGTGTACGCCGCCCGGCTGGCCACCGGCTTCGCGGCCGGGCTGGTCTTCCTGGCCGGCACGACCTGGCTGCGCGAGCTCTCCGGGCCCGCCGTCCCACCCGAGCAGGGAGCCCGTCGGGCGATGTACGCCACCGGTACGGGCTTCGCGGCGGGCGCGCTGGCCTCCGGGGTGATCGCCGAGTGGCTGCCCGGCCCGATGGTGCTGCCCGGCCTCGCCCATGCACTGGGCTGCCTGCTGGTCCTGCGGGCCACCCGCGGACTCCCGGAGACCACCCCCGCCGGCGGCGCGCCACCGCACCGCACGGCGGCCGTCCGCCACCCCCGGTTCCGCTACGTCGTCCTCCCCGCCAGCCCGGCCGTGCTCGGCGCCGCCACCGTGGCGTACGTGGTGCTGCCGCCCCTGGTCGCCGACCGGGTGCCCGGCTACGCACCGCTGTTCAGCGGCCTGGTCGCGGCGCTGACCCTGGCCACGGGCGTGGTCGCCCAGCCCTTCGCCGCCCGGCTGGACGACGCGGACAGCGCCCGGGCCACCCTCACCGCGATGGCCACCGTGATCACCGGGCTGCTGCTCGGCGCGCTCGCCGCCGACCGCGACTCGGTGGGCCTGGTGGTGGCCGCCGCCGTCGTCCTCGGCACCGGGTACGGGCTGACGCTCGGCGCGGGACTGCACGAGGTGGAGCGGCTGACCCCGCGGTCCTCCGGGCCGACCTCCGCCTCCGTCTACCAGAGCACCACCTCCAGCGGCTTCCTCACCCCGCTGCTGCTCGCCGGCACCGCCGGCCACGCCTCCTACCCGGCGCTGCTGGCGGGCATGGCGGCCGTCGGCCTGCTCTGCCTGGCGGTCACCGCCGCGCACAGCCGCCGCCACCTGCCCGGACCGGACCACCCCCCGGCGACCCCGGACCGCCCGACGCGCGAGGATGCATCCACAGAGTCCGCACGGACCGGACCGACACCACCGAGCGCCGGACCGACACCGCCGAGGACCGGACCGACACCACCGAGGAGCCGACGACCATGGGCCGAGTGACCGTACCCCGCAGAGTGCTGCGCCTTCGCCAGGGCACGCCCTCCTACCGGCCCGACACCCTGGCCGCCGAGGAGCCGATGGAGATCCGGGTCGGCGGGCGCCCGCTGACGGTGACCATGCGCACCCCCGGCAGCGACTTCGACCTGGCGGCCGGCTTCCTGGTCAGCGAGGGCGTGGTGCACGCGGCCGAGCAGGTGGCCGGCATCCGCTACTGCGCCGGCGCCACCGCCGACGGCGGCAACACCTACAACGTGGTGGACGTCCTGCTCGCCCCCGGTGTGCCCGCCCCCGACGCCTCGCTGGAGCGCAACTTCTACACCACCTCCTCCTGCGGCCTGTGCGGCAAGGCCAGCCTGGACGCGGTGCGCACCACCGCGGCGTGGAGCGTCGCCGAGGACGGGCTGCGCATCACCCCCGGGCTGCTCTCCGCGCTGCCCGAGCGGCTGCGCGCCGCCCAGAAGGTCTTCGACAGCACCGGCGGCCTGCACGCGGCCGGGCTGTTCGACGCCGACGGGCGGCTGCTCTGCCTGCGCGAGGACGTGGGCCGGCACAACGCCGTGGACAAGGTGGTCGGCCACGCCCTGCGCGAGGGCCTGCTGCCGGCCCGCGGCACGGTGCTGATGGTCAGCGGCCGGGCCTCCTTCGAGCTGGTGCAGAAGGCCGTGATGGCGGGCGTCCCGGTGCTCGCGGCGGTCTCCGCGCCGTCCTCGCTGGCCGTGGACCTCGCCGAGGAGAGCGGGCTGACCCTGGTCGGCTTCCTGCGCGGCGACTCGATGAACGTCTACACCCGCACCGACCGCATCGACACCGCCACCAGGGCCGAGTAGATGCTCTTCCGCCAGCTTGAGTACCTCGTCGCGCTCGCCCGCGAGCGCCACTTCGCGCGCGCCGCCCAGGCCTGCCACGTCTCCCAGCCCGCCCTCTCCGAGGCCCTGCGCAAGCTGGAGGACGAACTCGGGGTGCTGCTGGTGCGGCGCGGCCGCACCTACGAGGACCTGACCCCCGAGGGCGAGCGGATCGTGCTGTGGGCGCAGCGCATCCTGGCCGACCGGGACGCCCTGCGGGACGAGGTGGACGCGCTGCGCACCGGCCTGAGCGGACGGCTGCGGATCGGCTCGGTGCCGACCGCCTCGGGTGCCGTCTCGCTGCTCACCGGGCCGTTCTGCGCCGCGCACCCGCTGGCCGCCGTGGAGCTGTCCACCGACCTGCGCTCCGATGAACTCCTGCGCCAGGTACGGAACTTCGAGATCGACGCGGGCATCACCTACCTGTCCGGGCCGGGCACCGACGACCTGCGCACGCTCCCGCTCTACGAGGAGCGGTACGTCCTGCTGACCGGCCCGGCAGACGAGCTGGCCCGGCACCCGCGGGCGACCTGGGAGGAGGCCTCCCGGCTGCCGCTGTGCCTGCTGCATCCGGGCATGCAGGGCCGCCGGGTGCTGGACGAGGTGTTCGCGGGCCTCGGGCTGGAGCCGACGCCCCGGGTCGAGACGGACTCGGTGGCCTCGCTCTTCGCCCACGTCCGCACCGGGCACTGGGCGAGCATCGTGCCGTACGCCTGGCTGCACGTGTTCGGCGTGCCGCACGGGATGCAGGCCGTCCCGCTGGCCGAGCCGGCGCACAGCACGCCGATCGGGCTGGTGATCGCCGCCCGGGAGCCCGGCTCGGTGATGGCCCGCGCACTGCTGGAGGTCGCCCGGCGCACCGAGGTGGCCGCCGTCCTCGGCAGCCTGCCGGGCGCGTGACCGCTCGCCGCGCCTGCCCTTCGTCCGCGCACCCAAAGGTAAAGATTCTACCAAGTGCGCAAGTATGACCCCCGGGCGGGGCTAAGCTCTGACGAGTTGGGGTGAACCGGCGGTCGCGTTGCGCGGGCCGGTGAACTCCTTGCCGCGTCGACGACACGCACCACGGGGTGCGCCGGCCGGGAGGAGGCGAGAGACATGGATTGCAGTAGTCCGGGCCACAGTTGCCCCTACCCCCGCTTGCCCTCGTACACCTCCGGCATGCGGTAACACCTTTCCCTGCACCACGCCCTGACGATCCGTCAGCCGCGACGACACGTCACTTCCGCACGCGGCTCCGCCGTGCCCGCACGCCACCCGTACGGGCCGCGCCGCCGCGCGCCGATGCGCCGTGCCCGCTTGCAGGGAGCGCTGCCGCCTGCCTCCGACCCGCCCCGCCTGTCCGGGGCCCAGGGAGGAACCCCCATGACCACCCACGCCACTCTCGACTCCACGGCCACCGAGGCGCGTTCGGCCGTCCTGGACGACGCGCACCTCGGCGACATCAAGGGCGCCCTCGGCACCATCCGGCTCGACGACGACACGCCCCGCCAGGGCCTGTCCGCGCGGCTCAAGACCCTGCTGGCGATCGTCGGACCCGGCCTGATCGTAATGGTCGGCGACAACGACGCCGGCGCCTTCTCCACCTACGGGCAGGCCGGCCAGAACTACGGCACCCAGCTGCTGTGGACGCTGCTGATGCTGGTCCCGGTGCTCTACGTCAACCAGGAGATGGTGCTGCGCCTGGGCGCCGTCACCGGCGTCGGGCACGCCCGGCTGATCCTGGAGCGCTTCGGCAGGTTCTGGGGCGCGTTCAGCGTGATCGACCTGTTCCTGCTGAACGCGCTGACGCTGGTCACGGAGTTCATCGGGGTCACGCTCGCGGCCGGGTACCTGGGCCTGCCGAAGGTGGCCTCGGTGGTGCTGGCGGCCGGGATCATCATCGCCTCGGCCTTCACCGGCTCCTTCCAGCGCTTCGAGCGGGTCGCCGTGACGCTGTGCATGGGCTCCCTGCTGCTGGTGCCGATCTACTTCATGGTCCACCCGAAGACCTCGCAGATGGCGCACGACTTCGTCGTCCCGAGCATGCCGGGCGGGTCCGGGCAGCTCGCGGCCGTGATGCTGGTGATCATCTCCATCGTCGGCACCACCGTCGCCCCGTGGCAGCTGTTCTTCCAGCAGTCCTACGTCATCGACAAGCGCATCACCCCGCGCTTCATGAAGTACGAGAAGGCCGACCTGTGGATCGGCATCGTGATCGTGATCGTCGGCGCCGCCGCGATGATGGGCTTCACCGCCGCCGCCTTCGCGGGCACCGACGGCTTCGGCCAGTTCTCCGACGCGGCCGCCGTCGCCCGGGGCATCGAGGACAAGGCCGGCCACCTCGCCGGCGTGCTGTTCGCCATCGCGCTGCTGGACGCCTCGATCATCGGCGCCTTCGCGGTGTCGCTGTCCACCGCGTACGCGATCGGCGACGTGTTCGGCATCAAGCACTCGCTGCACCGCGGGGTCAAGGGCGCCAAGGGCTTCTACGGGATCTACGCCGGCCTGGTGGTCACGGCGGCGGCGATCACCCTGCTGTCCACGGACTACACCCAGGGCCTGATGACCCAGTTCGTCCAGGTGCTGGCCGGGGTGCTGCTGCCCTCCGCGACGGTCTTCCTGCTGCTGCTCTGCAACGACAAGGCCGTGCTCGGCCCCTGGGTGAACGGTCCCAGGACCAACGCCTTCACCTCGGCGGTGGTCGGCGTGCTGGTGATGCTCTCGCTGATCCTCACCGCCGCCGTGGTCTGGCCGGACATCAGCTCCGAGGCGATCCTGTGGATCATGGCCGGCTGCGGCATCGCCGGCGTCCTCGTCGCCGGGTACTTCTTCACCTTCGGCCGCCGCGGCACCAAGGAGGACACCGTCGACCGCACCGGCCGGGAGAACTGGCGGATGCCCCCGCTGGAGACCCTCGACAAGCCGGTGATGTCCACCGCCCGCAAGGTCGGCATGGGCGCCCTGCGCGCCTACCTGCTGCTCGCGATGGCCATGGTCGTCGTCAAGATCGTCCAGACCGCGCTGAGCCACTGAGCCGACCGGCTCGCGCATTCCCTGTCCGCTGTCCTGTCACGGAGGTGACCTGCCATGACCATCGTCGCCGCTTTCCGGCCCGCCCGCCCGTCCACCGACCGGGGCCGGCTGCGCTCCGCCCTCGCCGCCGTCGGCCGACGCCTGGCGGCGAGCCCGCTGGACAGCAGCGTCCTCCGGGCCGCCCCGGCTCCGGCCGCCGGCCCGGCGGGCGGGGGCAGCGGCCCGGCGGGCGCGGGCACCGGCGGGCTGCGGGCCCGCTGGCGGACCGTCGCCACCCCGGCCGGGACCACCCGGCTGGAAGCCACCTGGCACCCCGGCCGCTGAGCGGCCCGCGCTGCCCCGTCCGCCCGTCCCCGTCCGCCCAGACCCCGAAGGAGCCCTCCGCCATGGCCCTGCGCTACCCCAGGCTCGACGCCCTCTTCTCGGACCACCCCGCCCCGGACCGGCGCCCGGCCCCGCGACCCGCACCCGCGCCCGGTCTGGTGGTGGACACCGAACAGCGCACCGTCACCGTCGAGGGCCGTCGACTCACCATGCCGTACCTGGAGTTCGAACTGCTCGCGCACCTGGTCGGCAACCCCCTGCGGGTGCACTCCCGGCGCCAGCTGATGGAGACCGTCTGGGGCCGCCCGGACTTCGGCGACTCCCGCACCGTCGCCACCCACATCGCCCGGATCCGGCGCAAGCTCGGCCCCGGGCACCGGGAGGCGATCGCCACCGTCCGGCAGATCGGCTACAAGTACGACCCCCGGCTGGCCCGGACCGTCTGACCCCCGCCCGGGAAAGCACGACGACCACCCGAAGGAGGACCCGCGATGACCCGACCCGTCCTGTTCCCCCGGGCCGGCAGAGGGACTGCGCTGTGCGTCGTCCTGCTGCTGATCACCGCCGAAGGCCTCGCCGTCGGCCTCGCGCCCGGCCCGCTGCGGCTCTTCCTGTCCGGCGTGCTCATCGGCGCCTCGCTCGCCGGGCTGCTGCTCGCCCTGCTGCTGGCCACCAGCCGGCAGCGGGCGGGCGCCGCGGCCCGGCGGCACACCGGATCCGTTCCCGCCCGGTAGGCGCGGGGCAGCGGCCCCCGGGGCGGTACGGGTTTGCATACGGACGTACCGAGGGAGCAGACTGCCCGGGTTTGCGCCGGAGGTACCGCCATGACCCTGCTGAAGTCCGCCCCGGGCCTGTCCCGGGGCTCGCTGCCCGCCCGGACGGCGAGCCGCCTCGGCGGGCGGCTGTGGGTGGACCTCGTCGTCGCGGCCGCCGTCCTGGTGCTGCTCTACCTCGCGCTGCGCCTCGGCCGGGGCGGCAGCGTCCGGTTCTCCACCGCCCGGGACGCGGCCGTCGACACCGACCCGGCCCGGCTGCCCGCCGGCGCCATGGCCGTCCCCGCCGACCTGCGCGAGGCCATGGACGACCTCGGGGTGCGCGGCCTCCAGCGCTGGCGGCGGCTGATCATCCCCGGGATCTTCCCGGCGTACGTCACCGGCGGCATCACCGCCTCCGGCGGCGCCTGGAACGCCTCCATCGTCGCCGAGGTGGTCACCTTCGGCGGCACCACCCTGACCGCGACCGGCCTCGGCGCGTACATCGCCCGCGCCGCCGAGCACGGCGACCACCCGCACCTGCTCGCCGGGGTCGCGGTGATGACCCTGTACGTCGTCGCCCTCAACCGTCTGCTCTGGCGCCGGCTGTACCGGCTGGCCGAGCGCCGCTACTCGCTGTAGTCCGGAGTCCGCCGATGCGCTTCCCGTTCCGTTCCCGCACCGCCGAGCCCGTCCCCGTTCCCGTTCCCGACCGGGACGACGAGGTGCTGCTGGAGACCGTCGGACTGACCAAGGCCTACGCCGGGGCCGCCGGCGAACTGCCGGTGCTCTCCGGCATCGACCTCACCGTGCGGGCCGGGGAGATCGTCGCCCTGCTCGGACGCTCGGGCTCCGGCAAGTCCACCCTGCTGCGCTGTCTGGCCGGCCTCATCCCGCCCAGCTCCGGCACCGTCCGCTACCGCGGCGCCCCGCTCGCCGGCGCCAACCCCGGCACCGCGCTGGTCTTCCAGACCTTCGCGCTGCTGCCCTGGCTGACCGTCCGGCAGAACGTCGAGCTCGGCCTGGAGGCCCGCGGGGTGCCGCCCCGGGAGCGCGCCCGGGCCGCCGCCCAGGCCATCGACCTGATCGGCCTGGCCGGCTTCGAGTCCGCCTACCCCAAGGAGCTGTCCGGTGGCATGCGCCAGCGGGTCGGCTTCGCCCGGGCGCTGGTCGTCGAACCGGACGTGCTGATGATGGACGAGCCGTTCTCCGCGCTGGACGTGCTCACCGCCGAGAACCTGCGCGGCGAGCTGATGGAGCTGTGGGACTCCGGCCAGTTCCCCACCCGGGCCGTCGTCCTGGTCACCCACAACATCGAGGAGGCGGTGCTGATGGCCGACCGCATCGTGGTCCTCGGCGCCCGCCCGTACGGGACCATCCGGGAGACCGTCGAGGTCGCCCTGGAGCGGCCGCGCGACCGCGACTCGGCCTCCTTCGACGAGCTGGTGGACCGGGTGTACCGGATCATGACCGGCCGCCCCAAGGACACCCGCCCGCCCGGCCGCACCGACCCCGACCGCCGCACCGTCGCCGGCACCCCGCTGCCCCCCGCCGGCGTCGACGGCCTCTCCGGTCTCGCCGAGACGATCGCCCACCGGGGCGGGAGCTGCGACCTGGCCGGCCTCGCCGACGAACTCGGCCTGGACATCGACGACCTGCTCCCCCAGGTCGACGCCCTCGACCTGCTCGGCTTCGCCGAGGTCCACGGCGACGACCTGCTGCTCACCGAGACCGGCGCCGCCTACACCGGGGCCGACGCCCAGGACTCCCGCGCCGTCTTCGCCGCCGCGGCCCTGGAGGTCCCGCTGATCAAGCTGATCGCCAACAGCCTCGGCGGCCGGCCCGGCGCCACCGTCCGCACCGGCTTCCTGCGCGACCTGCTGGGCCGCCACTACACCGCCGAGCAGACCGACCGGCAGCTGGAGACCGCGACCGACTGGGGCCGCTACGCCGGGCTCTTCGCCTACGACGCCGACCGGCAGGAGTACCGGACGGAGGCCCCGGGCCGCTGAGGACTCAGCCGGTCGCCGGGCGCCGGCGCACCGCCCGGGCCGCGCGGGCGAAGGGCTGCGGCGCGGTCGCACCGGCCGCGGCGGCACCGCCGTCGTCGCCGTCGTCGCCGCCGTCGCGGCGCGCGGGCAGGTCGTGGGCGATCAGGGCGGCCTCCGTGAGCAGCCCGCTCACCTCGGTGGCCCGGTAGAAGATCCGCGTCCCCTCCCGCCGCGCCACCACCAGCCCGGCCGCCCGCAGCTTCGCCAGGTGCTGCGAGGTCGACGCCACGTGCGCCCCCAGCAGCTCGGCCAGCTCGCTCACCGGCAGCTCCCGGCGGCTCAGCGCCCACAGCAGCCGGTACCGCGACGGGTCCGCCACCGCCTTCAGCACCGCCACCGCCCGCTCCGCCACCTCGGCGTCCCAGGCCTCTTCCCGCGCACCACCCATTGGTAGTTGGAGGCGCGGTGCCCTCTCGGGCCCGGTTCCTCCGTCCCCTTTCAATCCGTGCGTGCGGTTTTCCCGCACACGGCTTACCGATGATCTTCTTGGCATGGTTACGCCGCCTTCGGATAGCGGATCGTGCCACGCAGACGGTGCAGGCCGATCCCGTTGAACCACTCTTCCGTCCACACCGCGACCTGACCTGCCCGGAGGTTGCGGCCCCGCTTCTTGACCATGAGGCTGCGGAGCCGCCACACCACGTAGCGGTCGATCTGGATGAACTTCCGGGCGGCGTTCCCGGTTCGAAAGTAGGCGCCCCAGCCACGCAGAATCGGATTCAACTCCGCGATCACGTCGCGGATGTCCGTTCCAGTCCGACGGCGGTCGGTCCGTTCGTGGACCTTGGTCCGGAGTCGCTTCATCGCCGCCTGCGAGGGCCAGCGATGCAGGTAGAAACGCCGTTTCCGGTACTTCTCCCACATCCGGCCCGAGAGGCGGGCTCTGAAGTGGCAGCCGAGGAAGTCGAGTCCTTCCCGGCCCTCTCTGAGGTCGACCAGCTTCGTCTTGTCCGGGTGCAGCTCCAGCCCCAGTTCGCCGAGGATCTCCCCGACCGCTGCCAAGGCCGCCCTGGCGTTAGCCACCGACCGGCACAGGACGACACCGTCGTCCGCGTACCGGACCAGTTCGCCGACACCGCACCGAGCAAGCTCGGTGTCCAGGACGTGCAGGTAGATGTTGGCCAGCAAGGGTGAGATCACCCCTCCCTGAGGTGTCCCGGCGACCGTCCGCCGGACCTCCCCGTCCACCATCACACCCGCCTGGAGCCACAGCCGCAGCAGCTTGAGCACCCTGCGGTCCGACACCCTCCGTCCCACTTCCGCGAGGAGCCGACCATGGTCGATCTCGCCGAAGAAGTTGCGGATGTCGAACTCCACGACGACACAGCGGCCCTCGATGAAGCCCGTCCGGAGACGTTCCATCGCCTGCAACGCCGACCGCTTCGGCCGGTATCCGTACGAGGACGGCAGAAAGTCCGCCTCGAACACCGGCTCCAGGACGATCTTCGCCGCCTGCTGGGCCACTCTGTCGCGCACCGTGGGGATACCCAGCGGCCGCTTGCCACCCTGTGGTTTCGGGATGTCCACACGCCTGGCCGGCGCGGGACGGTACGTGCCTGAGCGGAGATCCTGCTGGAGTTCGCCGAGCATCCGGCCCACCCCGTACTGGCTCTCCACGAACTCCAGGGTCACCCGATCCACCCCGGCGCTCCCTCTGTTGGCCCGGACCCGCTCCCATGCCTCCCACAGGACGTCACCCCTGTGGATACGGTCGTACAGGACATGGAAACGCCGCTCCGGAGACTGCTTGGCCGCAGCCCATAGCGCGCATTGAAGTTTTCGCACTTTCAGGACGGACGCTCGCCCGTCCACTACGACGGGGTTCGCCCCGCCGGGGTGGTTGACCGGACTCTCTCCGGCCATGCCCTCGCGCTTACCTCCGCCACGAGCGTGATCAAAGTGAGGGCCCTTCCCTCCCGGCGCGTTGTGTTGCACGCCGATCAGCGGTACTACGACCCCCTCGGACTCCCGCTGCCCTCCGGACGACTTCACCATCGGCTTATACGTCCGGTCTCTTGCCCGACGTCAGGCGTGGTCGTGGGCCCCTCCTGCCCGCTGGCGGGCAAGGAGGGAGGGTCTCTCCTGTTCCGGTCCAGACTGTGCACACGTGCCGCCCTCCGTACCCCGGGAGAACCCCGAGGGCTGACCCCGGAACAGGGCCCCCAGGACGTGGCCTTCGCCCCGGCATGACGGGCTCGGCTTCTCCGCTGTAGATCCGACGAGGCTGCAAGGTTCGCTTGATGCTACGGCCCGCATGCTTGCTCCCTCCGAAGAGGCTCTTGACATCCCGCTCAGCCCGCCGCGTCTCCACGACGAACCGGGACCTGCTACCGGGCACTCCGGTGTCTACCCGGACGGGACTCCCACCCGTAAGCCTGGACCAGCTTTCAGGACGCAACATGGAGGGATCGTACCGAGCTGCGCCGGGCGCGGGTCGGCGGGCGTCGGCGGTGGACCGACGCCCGGCCCGCAGCGGCCGCAGCCCCGGACGGGAGGAGCGGCGAAGCGGCGAACAGAGCCCCGGAACGTTCCGGAAGGCCGTTCCAGGCAGGTGTGAAACCACAGGTCAGAGGGGGTGGAACCGTTCCAGCGTCCCCGCTTGGCCGGGAAGCCTGGCGGACCGGCCCGACGGCGGACCAGAGTGCTGCTCGGCGGTCGGCGCCGATGGCCCGCCGCCCGGTCCGCTCCTTCATCCGCATCCGTTACGGGGGAACCTCCATGTCCGCTCGCCGTGCCGTGTCCGCTCGCCGCACCCTGTTCGTGCCCGCCGCCCTCGCCCTGGGCGCCGCCCTCACCCTGACCGCCTGTGGGCCCGACAACGGCGACGCGGCCCAGCCCGCGAATCCCACCCAGTCCACCGCACCCGGCACCGCGGCCCCGGCCGCGCCCGCCACCCAGCCGACCGCCGGCGCTCCCGCCCCGGCCCCCGGGGCCCCCTCCACCGCCGCACCCGCCGGTGGCAGCTCCGCCCGCCCCAAGAGCCCCGCGGCCCCCGCCACGGGCGGCGGGGGCGCGGCCGGGGGCGATGAGGCCTACGCCTACACCCACCCCTGCAAGGCCGACAAGCTGACGGTCAAGGTGACCACCCGGGCCGAGGCTCCCGACCAGCGGGTGATCGAGGTGCACAACCAGGCCACCACCTACTGCGGCCTGAGCTACTACCCGCTCATCAGCCTCGGCGGCTCGAAGGCCCCCGACCACGGCGGTGACCTCACCCCGCTGGTGCCGGGCGGGCTGGGCGGCCCGCCCGCCCACGCACTGGCTCCCGGCAAGAGCACCTACGCGGTGGTCGACCTCAACCCCGGCAGCGGCGCCGTGGCCGACGTGGACCAGCTGAACGTCCTGCCCGACGACCAGATGCCCAACGCCGACACCCGCAACTTCCCGCTCGGCGCCGGCGCGAAGGTCGGCAAGCAGCCGAAGCTCGGCCTGTACCGGGAGAGCGTCGCCGACGCGGCCGCCTCCACGGAGACGGCCGGCCGCGGCTGACCTGCCGCCGCGCACGACTCCCCTGCTCAGAGCCCCGCCCGGCCTGCCGGTACGGTGATCCGCACATCGACGGCATCCCGGGCCGCGGTGGGGGAAGGGCAGCAGATGAGTGTGGAGACCGAGGAGTTCGCGGCGATGCTGCGCGAGCTCAAGGAGCGTTCGGGCCGCAGCTACGGGGCCCTGGCCACCCGGCTGCACGTCAGCACCTCCACCCTGCACCGCTACTGCAACGGCGCCGCCGTACCGACCGAGTACGCGCCGGTGGAACGGCTGGCCCGGGTCTGCGGGGCCGGCGCCGAGGAACTGGTCGAACTGCACCGCCGCTGGATCCTGGCCGACGCGGCCCGCCGCCGGGAGACCTCATCCGCCGGCACCCCGACCGCCACCGCAGCGGCGACCGCACCGCAGCCCCAACCGCAGCCGCAGCCGGATCCGGAGCCGGAGCACTGGTCGGCAGCCGCACCCGACCCGCGGTCCGCCGCCGCACCGGAGGAGGAGCAGGAGGTGACGATCACCCACCCCGTGTCCCCGCCCGCCGGGCCGCGCCGCCTCACCCGCACCCGGGTGCTGCTGAGCGCGAACGCCGTGGTCGCGCTGGCCACCGTGGTCTCCGGCTTCCTCCTGCACGGCACCGGCGGCACCGGCAGCACCGGCGGCGTCCCGAACGCGTCCACCTCCTCGCCCGCCGCACCGTCCGTCGCCGCCACCGCGGCAGCGGCGGCCGGCACCGCACCCACCGGTGCCCCGGCGCCACCGGCCCCCGCGGGCTCCGCCTCCGCGGACACCCCGTCCGCGAGCGCCTCGGCGACACCCGACGAGCCCCCCGCGCCCTTCCACGTCAGCGTCCTCAACAACAACTGGGGCAGCCCCTGCGACCAGTGGTTCCTCTCCGCCCGCTCCCCCGCCCAGGTGACCCCTCCCCCGTCGTCCGCCGGCCGGATCGACAGCTGGGCCGCCTCCCAGCGGCTGGTCCCGGCCGGGCACCTGCGCATCGAGCTGACCGCCCTGGGCGACAGCTCGGACACCGTCGTGCTGAACACCATGTCCGTGCAGGTGGTCAGCACCCGGCCCGCCCCCAAGTGGAACGCCTACACGCCCGGGTCCGGCTGCGGCGGCGGGCTCGAACCGGCGTCCTTCGCGGTCGACCTCGACGCGGCCACGCCGCGCCTCGTCCCCGTCCCCGGTCGGGAGGGCGAACGGAAGACCGGCACGAAGGACTTCCCGTACCGGATCTCGGCCACCGACCCGCAGGTCATCGACGTGGACGCCGCCACCCGCTCCCAGGACGTCAGCTGGTTCCTCGAACTGGTGTGGACCGGCAAGGACGGCCGCAAGGGCACGATGCGGGTGGACCTCGGCGACCAGCAGCCGTTCCGCACCGTGGGCATGCAGGGAGCGCCGAACTACTTCCACAACGGCACCTCCTGGGCCCCGGCCCACAACGAGGGCTGAGTCCGGCCGGGGGCGGGGGCGGGAGATACCCGTGGAGGCGTCCGCACCCTGGCCTACGTCAGCGGCATTGACATAACCTCGGCGCATGACCGACCGCGTAGTCCCCGAACCGCAGCGACGCCGGCGCCGGCCCACCAAGCAGGGCGTGGTTCTGTCCGCCGAACTGATCGTCGACACCGCGATCCGGCTGATCGGCCGGCACGGCGCCGAGGCACTCACGGTGCGACGGCTCGGCGCCGCGCTCGGCGCCGACCCGAGCGCGGTCTACCGCTACTTCCACAGCACCGACGACCTGCTGATCGCCATCGCCGACGAACTCATCGGCCGCGCCCAGCACGGCTGGCAGCCCACCGGCGACTGGCGCGCCGACCTGCGCGCCATCGGCCTGCGCATCCACGCCAGCTACCAGTCCCACCCGCAGGCCGCCATCCTCGCCGCCCACCGCACCACCGGCCGCACCCACGAGATCGCCGCCGTCGAGGCGATCCTCGGCATCCTGCGCACCGCGGGCTTCCCGGACCCGGAGGCCGTCCGGATCTACCACGCCTTCGTCGACCAGAGCCTCGGCTTCGCCGCCCTGGACGCCGCCGCGCTCGCCCTCCCGAGCGCCGCCCAGAACGCCGACCTCCAGGTCTGGCAGGCCTCCTACGCCCGGCTCGACGCCGCCGACCACCCGCACATCGCGGCCACCGCCCACCTGCTCACCGCCGACATGCCCCGCAGCGGGTACCCGTACGCCCTCGACCTGCTGCTGGAGGCGGCCGAGGCCCGGCTGCGGGCGGCCGGCGGCTGAGGCCGGCGGGCCACCGGCAGGCCGTGGCCCACCGGTGGCGGGCACCGCGCCGGAACACGCCCACCGGCCCGCACCGCCCGGGAACGCGAACGCCGTCGGTGGTGAGCCCCCATGCGCTCACCACCGACGGCCGCCGCGTCCGTTCCCCGGTCAGTCCGCCGCGTGCACCAGCTCCCCGCCGACGTACGTCCGCAGCACCCGGGCCCGCGCGATCTCCTCCGGCGGCCCGGTGAGGATGTCCCGGTCGAGCACCACCAGGTCCGCGAGCCGTCCGGCCACCAGCACCCCGGCGTCGTCGTGCCCGTTCAGGTAGGCGGTGCCGGCCGTGTACGCGGCGATGGCCGAGCCCAGGTCGAGCCGCTGCTCTGGCAGGAAGACCCGCCCGTCGGTGGCCTCCGGCTCCATCCGGTTGACCGCCACGTGCAGCCCCTCCAGCGGGTTCGGGCTGCTCACCGGCCAGTCGCTGCCGGCCGCCAGGGTGGCGCCGGCCCGCTGGAGGGCGCCGAACGGGTACTGCCAGGCGGCCCGCTCCGGCCCGAGGAAGGGGATGGTCAGCTCGTCCATCTGCGGCTCGTGCGCGGCCCAGAGCGGCTGGATGTTGGCGACGGCGCCGAGCCGGGCGAAGCGCGGGAGGTCGTCCGGGTGGACCACCTGGAGGTGGGCGAGGTGGTGCCGGGTGGCGCGCCGCCCGTTGGCGGCGCGGGCGGCCTCGACGGCGTCCAGTGCCTCGCGCACGGCCCGGTCGCCGAGCGCGTGGAAGTGCACCTGGAAGTCGAGCGCGTCCAGTTCGGTGACGTACCCGCGCAGCGCCGCCGGATCGACGAAGCTGAGGCCGGAGTTGGCCGTGGCGCAGCCGCAGCCGTCCAGGTACGGGCTGGTCATCGCGGCGGTGAAGTTCTCCGCGATGCCGTCCTGCATGATCTTCACCGAGCCGGCCCGGAACCGACCGTGACTCAACTCCTCGCGCCGCCGCACGAGTTCGGGGATCTGCTCGGCGCCCCGGTCGCGCTCCCACCAGAGCGCGCCGGTCACCCGGGCGGTCAGCGCGCCGGAGCGGGCGGCGGTCAGGTAGGCGTCGGACGGGTCCGGCTGGCCGTTGAACTCACCGAGCAGCGCGTCCTGCCAGCCGGTGACGCCGAGCGAGTGCAGCAGCCGCTGGGCGCGCAGCAGCCCGTCCAGCCGGTCGGCGGCGGTCGCAGGCGGCAGCAGCCGGGCGACCAGGGCGGTGGCGCCCTCCTGGAGCGTGCCGCTCGGGGTGCCGTCGGGCTCGCGCTCGATCCGGCCGTCGGCCGGGTCGGGGGTGTCGGCGGTGACGCCGGCCAGCTCCAGTGCCCGGGTGTTGGCCCAGGCGCCGTGGTGGTCCCGGTTGGTCAGGTACACCGGCCGGTCGGGGACGACCGAGTCGAGCAGTTGCCGGGTGGGCAGGCCGCCCTCGAAGCTCTCCATCGACCACCCGCTGCCGGTGATCCACTCCTGCTCCGGGTGGGCCTCGGCGTACGCCCGGATGCGCGCCAGGTAGTCGGCGACGCCGACCGTCCCGGTGAGGTCGCAGGCGGCCAACTCGGCCCCGCCGAACACCGCGTGGATGTGGGCGTCCTGGAAGCCGGGCAGCAGCAGCTTGCCGGTGAGGTCGACGACCTCCGTCTTCGGCCCGATCAGCTCCCGGACCTCGTCGTGCCCGACGGCGGCGATCCGCTCGCCGACGACCGCCAGGCCGCTCGCCCGGGTGCGGGCGGCGTCGCCGGTGTGGACGGGGCCGTGGGTGAAGACCAGATCGGCCTGGGTCATGGGTGGTGCTCCGTTCTCGCGTGCTTCGTGCCTGGCTGTGCGTCGTACGGGCTACTCGGTGGCCGCGCCCTCCCGCAGGAAGTACGGCGAGCGCCGCCGCCAGCGGGCCCAGGCCGCCGCCGGCAGTCCGCTGACGATCATCAGGATCACCACGGACAGCTCGAACCAGCCGTTGTCGGCCGCGAGTTCGAAGTGGTCCGCGGAGTCGTAGAAGGTCCAGGCGAGGTAGCCGCCGACCGCGAGCAGCGCCGCCGCGCCCAGCAGCGGCCCGACCACCGCGCGCAGCCCCTCCATCAGGTCGGTGCGCAGCAGGTGGCGGAACCGGACGGCGGCCGCGACGGCGGTCAGCGCGTAGTAGAGCGCGACGACGATGCCGATCGCGTTGACCGCGGCCGAGATCAGGTCGTTGACGGTCGGGATGGCGATCGAGGCCAGCGCCAGGACGACCGCGATGCCGGTGATCAGCAGGGTGCCGACGGCGGGGGTGGCGTGCCGGGGGTGCAGCCGGGTCCAGACCGGGCCGAGCACCCGGTCGCGCCCCATCGCGTACATCCCGCGCGCGGTCGGGATCACCGAGGACTGCAGCGAGGCCACCGCGGAGAACATCAGCGCGATCAACGGCAGTGCGGCCAGCGGCTGTTCGGCGAGCTTGGTGCCGAAGTAGGTCAGCCCGTGGGCGCCGTTGTCGGCCAACTCGTCCAACGGCAGCACCCGTTGGAAGGCCGTGCCGGCGAGCAGGAACAGCAGCAGCATCACCACCAGGGCGATCATGCCACCCCGGGAGGCGTCCCGCGGGTTGCGCACCTCCTCGCCGACGCTGAACACCGACTCGAAGCCCCAGTAGCAGAACACCGCCAGCACCATGCCCTGCGCGACCGCGTCGAAGGAGGGGATGTCGAAGGGGTTGTACCACTGGAGCGAGAACGGCTGGTCGCCGGCGAACAGCCCGTAGCCGCAGAAGCCGAGCAGCACGACGTACTCGAAGACCAGCAGCGCCTTCTGCAGCCGGGCCGCCAGGTCCAGCCCGCGCACCGCGACCAGCGCGGCGCCCACCAGCACCACCAGGCCGAGCAGGGTGCACTGGACGGTCGAGTCGGCGTCGAGGCGCAGCCCGGCGATGCTGCGGACGTGGGCCTGGTCGAGCAGCTGGATGATCGAGGAGCCGGTGACGGTCGTGGTGTACGCCATGAAGACCACGGTCCCCACGGTGTTCACCCACCCGGTCAGGAAGCCCAGCCAGGGGCTGAGGGTGCGCCCGACCCAACGGTAGCTGCTGCCCGAGTCCGGTTCGACGGCGTTCAGCCGCCCGTACCCGCCGGCGATGGCGAGCACCGGCAGGAAGGCCAGCAGCATGATCGCCGGAAGGTGCAGGCCGACCACCCCGGCCATCAGGCCCAGGCCGATCCCGATACTGCTGGTGGCGGCCGTGCTGGAGGCGGCGATCGCCACCCCGTCCAGCAGGCCGATCGACTGCCGCATCTCGGCGTGGGAGCCTCGCGCGTCCGCTCTCGGGCCGCCGCCCGTGTCCTTCACCGTCGATGCCAACGGATCACCGCCTTGGTCGTGGGGTGCACGTGTGGGGGAACGCCCGCGCCGGTCGAGGGGGTGACGCGGGCGGGAAGTGCGAGCCATGAAACCGGCGGCGCCGTCACACGTCAATGCTGTTGTCATAACGCCCGGGCAGCCACCGCGTTCCCTTCCGGCTCCCCCCCGGTCAACCCCGGGTTCACCGGCCGCCGGAAACCGGCCTCCTGCTTCGCCAGGACCTCCGGCGGGGCCTGGAGCGCCGCGCCGGACAAGGTCAAGGCCGCCGTCCTCAGCCTCGCCCGCCCCCCTGCCGCCGGCCCACCCGGGGCGGCGGCTGCGCTCCGGACGGACTCCACTCGACGCGATGTCGGTGCCCGGAGCCAGAATGGGATCATGCCCTCCCTGGAGACCACTCCGAAGATCCGCGCCCGGATGAGCAAGCAGCGCAGTCATGACACGGGCATCGAGGTCACCCTCCGCAGGACCCTGCACGCGGCCGGCCTCCGCTACCGCGTCCACCGCAAACCGCTCAAGGGTGTACGGCGCGAGGCCGACGTTCTCTTCGGCCCGGCCCGCGTCGCGGTCTTCGTCGACGGCTGCTTCTGGCACGGCTGCCCGGAGCACGCGACGTGGCCGAAGAACAACGCCGAGTTCTGGCGGGAGAAGATCGAGAAGAACCGCGCGAGGGACGTCGACACGGACGCCCGCCTCGCCGAAGCCGGCTGGCTGTCGGTCCGCGTCTGGGAGCACGAGAGCGCCGCCGAGGCAGCCGAGCGGATCATCGCGCTGGTGCGCGAGCGTCGGGTAGGCAGCGGGCGGAGGGTGGCAACGGAGCCGACCGAGTACATCACACGGCCTGCCGCCGGCTAGACTCTGGCCACATGACCAGCTCGGACGCAGCCGCCTCATTCCCTGCAAAACCGCATATTCTGGACCTTTTTGCCGGTCCGGGCGGTCTTGACGTGGCCGCGAAGATGCTCGACGTGCCCTCGCTCGGGATCGAGTGGGACAAAGACGCCTGTGACACGCGTTACGCGGCCGGGCTCAGGACGTGGCACGCGGACGTCAGCGAAGTCCGACGCGAACGGTTCCAGAAGCTCGACGCGGACCTGAACGTGCTGGCGGGCGGTCCGCCCTGCCAGACGTACTCGGTGGCCGGCAACGGTGCGGGGCGCAAGGCCCTCGACAAAGTCAAGAAACTCATCCACGAGCTGGTGGACGGGGCAGGCGAGGAGGAGATCGACGAGCGCCTGACGGAGATGGGCGGAGATCCCCGGACCGCTTTGGTCCTGGAGCCGCTCCGGTACGCGATCAAGGCCCTCAGCTGCCCCAACCGAAACGGGCGGCCGTTCGACGTGATCGTCCTGGAGCAGGTCCCCGCGGTCAAGGCGCTTTGGGAGGTCTACCAGGCGGCCCTGGAGAAGGGCCTGCCCCGCGAGGACGGAACACCGGTCCGGTACAACGTCGCGGAGGTCAAGACCCTGCACACCGAGGCGTACGGCGTCCCGCAGACCCGCCGCCGCACGATCCTGATCGCGCGACTCGTCGAGCACGGCGTTCCCCAGCTCCCCGCCCCCACCCACCACACTTTCAACCTGCGCAAGCCGGAGGAGGGCGGCCCCAAGGACATCCGGACCGCGTTGCCGGTGGACGGAGGCGCGGCGCCGCTCAGGCCGTGGGTCCCGATGGGGGAAGTGCTCACGAACCGGGAGCCTCCCTTCGAGATCGTGTCGAACTACGGCAGCGGCGGCGACCCGAAGAACCGAGGCATCCGCACGTACGAGCAGCCGTCGTTCACCGTCACCGGGAAGGTCTCGCGCAACGCCATCCGGCATCCGGGCGGCAGCCCCCTCACTCCGGACCGCCTGACCATCCCCGAGGCCGGCATCCTCCAGACCTTCCCGCCCGACTACCCCTGGGACGGCGGCGACCGGTCGCAGCAAGTGGGCAACGCCGTGCCCCCGCTGTTCGGCGTGCATGTCCTGGCGGCGGCGCTCGGCAGGCCACTCCCGCCGGAGGAGGATCTCCGGAAGAGTTGGCGTCGACCCGACCGGGACGGGAAGGAGTACAAGGCCCTTCGCATGGAAGGTTGCGAGGCCGAGGACGGCTGCGGCAACAACTGCCCGAAGCCCTAGGATCAGGCTTCCGCCTCGACCTCCTCAGTTTCCTCCCGCCCCCGGACCGGCGCGTCCGCGAAAAGATCGGCGAAGTAGTCCACCAACGTGCTCACGGACAGCTCCGGCGCGCGCTCTTCCTCGGGGCCCGTCGGAAGCGCGTTCCGTGACACCTGCCGGGCGGTCTCGGCCTCGTCGATCCAGTCGAGCAGCGGCCGGGACTCGCGCTCGGCATCGGGGGCGATCACGTCGTACATCAGTGTCGCCGCGGAGGCGTTGACGGCCCCGGCCAGGGCATTCGCCTCGCGCCCGCCGGTGACCGTGCCCTTCGCGACCAGCCGGGCGATCGCCTGGGCAGTCGGCCGGTGGTTGATCACGGACATCCGCAACGCCGTGTTGAGGATGTCCTGGTTGCCGCAGGCCGCGACCACCGGGGCGTAGTCCGGACCGTCGCGGAAGAGCTCGGCCGCCCACCACAGGCGGGAGAAGGCCTGCTTGTGGTACGGCCCGCGGAAGCGGTCGGCTGCCACCTTGGCCGGCTTGCCGTCCTTGGGTTCGGCCAGATGCCGCCAGACCACGTAGTCCGGGGCCACGCCGAGGGCCAGGTAGTTCCAGAAGCCGGGGTCGGCCGCTTCGCGGCGGGTGAGTCGGAGCGCGGCGTGGAGTCGGGGTGCCAGCCAGGCGTCCGCTTGGGTGGCCTTGAGCCCGTTGGCCCGGCAGTAGGCCATGGCGTCCTCGACCAGGTCCCGGACGGGACGCAGCTCACCGCGCCGCTCGGCGTGCGGCAGCGGTTCGGTGACCAGGTTGAGCTTGATGCTCGGCACGTTCTCGCGACCGGTGAGCAGGCCCTCGGTGACGAAGTCCGTCGCCTCGGCGCCGGGCAGCAGAGCGAGCCGCTCCGGGAGGTGATCGGGCCGGTCGGTCATGCGTCGTCCCCCTGCGTGAGGCGTTCCAGGTCGTGGATGGTGGTGGAGAGCGTCCGGGGAACGCCGGCCCGCCGGGAGGCGGCGTAGTGGATCCGGGATTGGAGTTCCCCCCACCCGGCGGCGGACGCTCCGGTGCGAGCCGTGTGGACCGCCCGCAGGGCGGCCTCCGGCTCACGGTCGGCGTACACGTCCGGAAGCATCTCCCGGAGCACCTCGCCCTGCCAGCCGTGCGGGAACACCGGGGTGCCGTCCTCCTCGACCTCCAGGTCGCCGACGGCGGAGTGGAAGACGGCCGTCCAGACCTCGGAGCACATCTGGGCGAGGAGGAGTTCCCGCACGGTCTTCTCCGGGCCACTGCCACCGTCGACGCCGATCAGGTCGCCGAGCCCGTCGAAATCCGAGTTGACCCGTACCGCCGGGATCCGGCCGGTGGTATCGACCAGCCAGGGCGAGTCCTTGTACCGCTGGAGTCGGCTCGCTCCGGACCCGAACTTGACCATCTTGACGTCCAGTTCACGGGCGAGCGAGGGGACGACCTCGATCACGTCGACGAACCACTCCAGATCGGAGGTGGCGATCACCCGGCCGGGCACAGCGTCGACGGTGGCCACCACGTGCACGGCGAGGGAGGCGCGGTCGAGGAGGTCGCAGCGGTGCAGATACAGCTCCGCCGTCCGCTCCCGGCCGTCCTCGGAGATCGCGGAGAACTCCACCGCCGTACGGGTGTTGGTGGCGCGCTCGGTGAGGACGGCAACGACCTTGACGTTCTGCCAGGGCCCCGACGGGTCCAGCGCCTTGGCCGGGAGGCCGGCGGAGAGGCGCAGCCGGGCCTCGGTCCAGTCGGGGCGCTCCTCGTCCGGTCCGAGGGCGACGACGCGCTCGACGGTGGAGAGGTACTTGGTCTCCACGTCCTCCCAGGGCTCGCCCTCGGCCTTGAGTTGGGCACTGTCGACGCGCCAGGACACATTCCCGGTGAGCCGCCGGTAGGGGTAGACTTTCACGCCTGCTCCCCCTTTCCGCTGCGAAGTTCGACGACGAGTCCGGTGAGTTGGGCCCGGACCGGGTGGCGGGAGACGTCCGTGACGCCCCGGAAGACGGCCTTGCGGCTGCCCGGGGACAGCTGCAGGGCCCCGTCCACGACTTCACAACCGCTGACGGCGACGAGGTCCTTCCACGGCGCCGCGGGCCTCGGACCGGATCGCACGTCGAACTTGGCGACCGGCGCGACCGGACGGTCGGTGTCCACGCCGGACGGCACCCGGAGGTCCACAGTGACCGACCAGGCTCCCGTCTCGTCGATCAGCGCGTCCACGTTGTCCAGCTCCGGCAACGCCGAGGCCGCCGTCTGACGCGCCCGCTTCGTGGCGCCGCCGACCTTGAGCCGGCCGGCGATCTTGGCTTCTCCGTCGTTGCGACGCTTGACCTTGGGCACGGCGACGAGGTCGCGCACGGCGTTGTTCACCGCGGTGGTCAGAGCGCTGATGCGCCAGTGAGCGGAGGGCGAGTAGGAGAGACGCAGTTCCTCCGTCTGCCCCCACTTGTTGTGCTCCGGCGGCTCGGAGGCGCGGAGGAACTCTTCGGCGGCCTCGGCGCCGAGGGCGTCCGGGCCCGCCGCACGGCCGGCGAGGAGGACAGCTTGGAAAGGGCTGGTGCCGATCGGCAGGCTGGGAACGGCACTGTCCCTGACGGTCATGCGGTTGCCCCGCATGGAAACCACCCGGCTGAAGCGGCTGTCGGCGTCAGCGGCGTCGGTGACCAGGACCACCGCCTCGTGGGGCACGCTACCGCGCGCCGGGCCGCCGTGGAGCGGCACGTCGAGTTTCACGGTGGCCCGAGCGACCTGGCCGCGGTCGGTCAGGCGGTCGACGGTGGTCCCCTCCAGGAACGCCCGCAGGGCTCGGGTACGGGAGGGCTGAGCGACGGCCGGATCCACGTGCTCCTCGTCAATGAGCACTTTGCCGTTGCTGTACGTCCGGACGGACGCCTCCAGGTGCGGCTTGTGGTCGCCGCCCCCGGTCATCGCGGCCCAGAAGTTGTTGCCGAGCGCAGCAACAAGCCGGGCGTGCATGCGACGGACGACGTCTTCCCCCTTCTCGTTGTCCTCCGTCTCGTCCTCGGGCTCGTCGGCGGGCGCCAGGCTCGCGACATCGTGGGCGCCGACGATGAGGAAGGAGGTGCCGGGAGCACCGCTTTCCCGGGTGAGGTAGAGCTTCTCGACGGTCTCCTCGTCGGCCCACCAGGAACGGGCCACGTCCGCAGACCGGGTGGTCGGGTCTGGACGCCCGAACCATGCCGGCCCGGCGAACTCCTTGCCGTCGACCTCACGCCACGGGAGATCCAATCGGCCGATGAGGCGCCGTTCGGTGCGACCCTCGTGCGGCTCCGAGAGGGTGGAGTTGATCAGTACGAGCCCGAGTTGACTGGTGGCCCACAGGGTGGCCTTGCCCAGCCCGTAGGAACCGCCGGCCCCGAGATCCCGCTTGTGGCTGTCGAGTTGACGACGGACGACTGCGGCAAAAAGGCCATCTTCGTAGTCGCCACCCGTCAGACCGGTGGCGTTGTAGTCGTCGATCCTGAGCAGCACCAAGCGCTTGCCCTGGTACATGTCGCGCAGTCCGGCTGCGATCGTGCGCGAGACCTTGCCCTGCTGGCCGTCAGCGGTCAGCGCATCGTAGTGCGGGAGCAGGTGCTCCCAGTCGACGGCCTCGCGGAACCGGGCAACGGCCTCGCCGGAGAGGTAGTGCAGCGTATAACGTACCCGTACGGGCTCCGCGGGGTCGAGGCGGGCGTCCAGGCTGTTCTGGGTGGCCTCGCGAGCGAGCACCGATACGTCGGCCTCGAAGGCGAATGCGGCGGCATTGCCGTATTCGCGGCCGCCGTCGGCGTGGGCCGGCCGGTGGTACCAGGAGACGGGCAACCCGAGCTGGGCGTCGGAGCTGCGGGTGTGGATGGTCTCCAGGTCGGTGTTGAGCAGGGCGGCGATCTCCCGGATGGTCTCGTCCCTGGGGACGGAACGGCCGACGATCCAGGCCGAGACGGCCGCCCGGGTCTTGCCCAGCTCCTGCGCCAGTTCGGTCTGTGTCTTCCCGGCGTTCTTGAGCTGGCGCGCCAGCCAGGGGCCGAAGTCCTCAGCCGCCTTCACGTCCCACCTGCTTCCGCATGGCTTGTTTCACGAGGTGAGAGGCACGCTACCGCATCACTGTTGACAGCGACACCCCCTTGTCAACTGACACTTGACAGGTGTCCAGTCCGGCGAGGGCAGACGTCGAACGCGATCGAAAAAGGGCATCCGACCACTCCTTCCATTTGCCCAAATTCCCCCGAAAACCCCGAAGAAATCCCTTCGATTCGAGGCCCGCCAGCCTCTCGCAGGCCTCTTGAACGCCGACCGAATCCATGGCAGAGTGGTCGCCACTTCCCCGGCGGACGCCGTAGAAGTGGCCCCGACCTGGGCCCGATTTGCCTTGTTTTCCCTGGGGGGAATTCATCACGGCCGCCTCCGGAATCAATTGTGGATTCCGCGGATTCTTGCGCGACCCGTTCCCCTCCTGCACCACTTCGCACCATTTCATCGTGTAAGTCCACGAATAGCGAAAGCGCAGGTTACCCCGGTGTCCCCGCAGAACTCCCCGCTCCACCGCATGCGTTCGATCGTCTCCACGTACGACCGGATCGCCCACGAGGCCCCGCAGGACCTGGGTGCCTACCTCTACCCGTACGGCATTGACCACGACATGGTCGCCACTTACCGGAATGCCATCCGCGACGCCGACGCCCGCACCCGCCGCCCGCGCCGGAACCCGGACAACTGTCAGCGAATCGTCAGGTTCACCATCCGCCACGGTCGCTGACGGCACGCCGCACATCCCGCACCGCTCTCACCCCCTCCCTCCGCACCCGAAGTGGAACCATCCGTGGCCGACCCGCAGTCCCCCGTGATCCGCACCGTCGTCGAGCAGTCCCTCCGCGTCCTGGAGACCTACGCCGTCGACCCGGGCCTGATCCCCGAACACGCCAACGGCGAACGCCGCATCACCCAGGGCGGGTACGGCGACCGGCAGCTCTTCGAGCTCGTCCAGAACGCGGCCGACGAGCTGCGCGACGAGCCCGGCGGCCGGATCCACGTCGTCCTCACCGGCACCCACCTGTACTGCGCCAACCAGGGCAACCCGGTGACACCCGAGGGCGCGGAGACCATCCTGCGCATGAGCATGTCCCGCAAGCGCGGTGGGCAGATCGGCCGCTTCGGTGTGGGGGTGAAGTCGGTCCTGGTGGTGACCGACGCGCCCGAATTCTTCAGCCGCGAGGGAAGTTTCGGCTTCGACCGGGCCTGGTCGTACGAGTCGATCCGGAACGTGCCCGGGGTGCGCGAGCGGCTCGGCGAGGAGTTCGAGGCGCCCGTGCTGCGCATGGCCCGCGAGCTGGACATGGCGGCCGAGCGCCTCAAGGACCAGGTGCTGGACGAACTGCTGGCGTGGGCCACCACGGTGGTCCGCCTCCCGCTGCTGCCCGGCGCCGCCGACCGGCTGGGCAAGGACATGCACGGCCACCAGGGCGCGGCCGGTCACGACACCCGCGAGGAATTCCCGTCCGGTTTCCACCTGTTCTCCCCGCACGTGGGCCACGTGGTCCTGGAGGACCGCCGGCCCCGCCCGATCACGCGCCGGGCGCTGCGTTCCGAGCGGGCCGGCAGCCTGCACACAATCCAGGAGGAGCGGGTCGGCAAGCCGCCGGCGACTTCGCAGTGGCGGGTCTTCACCCGCACCCACGAGCCCACCGAGGTCGCCCGGCGCGACGCCGGCGAGCTGCACGACCGACTGACCGTCGACCTGGCCTGGGCGGTACCGGCCTACAGCGCGGACGAGCGGACCGGGCTGCTCGGCGCCGCCGACGCCCGGGGACGCGGACGGTTCTGGTCGTTCTTCCCGACCAAGTACGAGATGACCCTCAGCGGCATCCTGAACGGGGCGTGGAAGACCAACGAGGACAGGCAGAACTTGCTGGACTCCTCGCCGTTCAACGTCGAGATGATCCGGACCGCCGCCGGCCTGGTGGTCGACTCGCTGCCCGAACTCGCGCCGGCGGAGGACCCCGGCGCGTACCTCCCGCTGCTGCCGGGCCGTTCCAAGGGCGTGGAGACGATCAGTTGGGCCGACCGGCTGCTCACCGAGCAGATCTGGGCCGCCGCCGCGGTGCGTCCGTCGCTGCCCGACCAGGACGGTGTCCTGCGCGTCCCCGGCGGCCTGAACATCCACCCGGACCTGGGGAAGGACAGCACCGCGGTCAACCGCTGGCTGCGGTCCTGGCACGCGTACCCCGGGCGCCCGCGCGACTGGGTGCACCCCTCGATCGAGGCCACCGACCTACGGACGGGCAAGGTCCAGCACATCCTGGCCGCGGCCCGCCGGCAGCGGGCCTCGATCGTCGAGTGGCTGGAGGCGCTGGTCTCCGACGGCACGGCGGAGGCTTCGGCGGCCGCCATCCGGATTGTCGCCGACATGATCGGTTCGAACGCCGGCTGCGCCGCGGAGGCCCGCACGGCCAGGATCGTGCTCACCGAGGAGGACGGCCTGGTCGCCCCGCGGGGAAGCGAGGTGTACCGCCGCACCGAGGAGGACGGCCTGCGGGAATCGCTGGTCTACGTGGATCGCGCCCTGTCCGACGACCCGTCGCTGCACTCCGCCCTCACCGCCCTCGGCATCCAGGAAGCCGACGTCCGGGGGCGCTTCGTGAGCGTTCTCGACCAGGGCTTCGGCTCGTACGGCCCGCAGGAGTGGAACCGGTTCTGGGAGCTCTTCCACCGGGCGGGCGCCGCTGTGGTGGGCCACGAGGTGACCAAGCGGGTGGACTCCCCGCTGGAGACGCTGATGGTGCGGACTGCGGACGGCCGCTTCCACGCCATGCGCAACTGCATGCTGCCCGGTGTCGTCGTCACCGCGGAGAGCGACCCCGCGATCGCGGTGGACATGCGCTTCCACTCCGACGACGTGGGATTCTTCCGCGAGTTGGGCCTGCGGGACCGCCCGACCGGCAAGCACAGGCCCGAGGAGGAGGCCTGGTTCGAGGAGTATCGGGTGGCCGTGCACGCGGCGTACTGCCGCACGCTGGACGACCGGGCGAGTCGACCGACCCTGGCCAGGATCAGGATCGAAGGCTCGCCCGTCGGTGGGCCGCTGCACCTGCTGCCCCGTCTCTCGGAGCCGGCACGCGCGGCCTTCCTCCGGGCGCTACCGGAAGACGCACTGGTCGAGCACTGGACCCGGCAGATCGGGGCTCAGGTCGACTCCCGCCGATCGGTGTCGTCCCCCATCCGGTGGATGCTCTCCCGACACGGCTTGGTCGAGACCTCCCAGGGTCTCAAGTCCCTCAAGGAAGCCGTGGGGCCACAGCTCGACGCCTATCGTGACGTGCTTCCGGTGGCGTCGATCAGCGGGGAGAAGGCCCGCAAGCTGGGGCTCGCCGACAGCGTCGAAAAGGTCCGTCCGAAGCAGTGGGAGCAGCTCCTGGAGAAGCTCCAGGAGAGCGAGGACGACGCCTTCGTCGGGTCCACCTACGCCCTGCTGACCCGCTTGGAGATCTCCTTCCCCGAGGACTCCCTGACCCGGTGCCGGGTCGGCGACGCCTGGGACACCCGGGCGGACAGCGAGATCGCCGTCGCAGCGAACCCGGAGGAGTACCGCTCCTTGCAGGCCGAGCGGGTGCCCGCGCTGCTGATGCCGAACCAGGAGTCCGCGGACCTCATGGTCGAACAGTGGGGCATGTTGCGCCACGACGACGTCATCACCCGGGAGACCCGACACGAGTCGAACGTGGAACCCGTTCCGCTGGTCGAGGAGTTCCCGACGCTGCGACAGAAGATGGGCGCCGCGGTCGGCACGTACTCGCTGCTGCGCTGCTCCACGTTGGAGGAGGTCCTGCGCACCCCGAGCGGCCCGAAGCCGAAGTCCCTGGAGAGCGCCCGCCAGGGCAACGTGATCAAGGTCCTGGACTCGCTGGACCGGCTGGGCACGCTCCGGGCGGTGGACCGTGAGTTGGGTCTGCGGATGGGAGAGGCCGGCTGCCGGGCACTCCTGGAGGCCCAGGCCCGCCAGGAGCAGGACGAGAAGGTGCGGTCCGCGCTCAAGGCGATCCGCGAGGCCGCGGACGTGACGACCAAGCTGGAACTGCTGATCGGCCCGGAGGCCCTGCGCGACCGGCTCCCCTCCGGGCTCATGGATGCCGAGCGCCAGGAACCGGACGGGCAGGAGCCCACCGGCCGCCGGATCGCACAGATGGCGTTCAACGCGCACGGAGACGCCGTGCTCAAGACCCACGCGCGCGACATCCAGGAGCGCTTCCCGAGCGCCCCGTCCTCCTACAGCGGGGGGCCGGCGGCGGTCTCCTTCGTCGCCGAACTCGGCCTGCCCGCGCCCTTCGCCGGCCACCGGGCCCCCACCCTCGAACAGAGCCTGACCGTGGAGGGCCCCCGGGACTTCCCGCGCCTGCACGACTACCAGGAGCGCCTCGCCCTCAACATCTTCGAGATGCTGGACCGACTGGCCCCGCAGCGGGCCATGCTCTCGCTGCCCACCGGCGCCGGCAAGACGCGCGTCACCGCCGAGGCCGTCATCCGCTGGGTCAAGCAGGCAGGCACGCTCAGGGGCCCGATCCTGTGGATCGCCCAGACCGAGGAGCTCTGTGAGCAGGCCGTGCAGAGCTGGCAGTTCGTCTGGAGCAAGGCCGGCGCGCAGGAGCGGCTGACGATCAACCGACTGTGGACCTCGAACGAGGCCGCCCCGGTCACGGACGGTCCGCAGCTCGTGGTGGCCACCGACGCCAAGCTGCGGGTGTGCCTCGACACCGACCGCTACGCCTGGTTGCGCGAGGCCGCCCTGGTGGTGGTGGACGAGGCCCACGTGGCGACCAGCCCGAGCTACACCGAGATCCTGAGCCTGCTCGGACTGACCCAGCACCGGACCGATCGGCACCTGCTCGGTCTCACCGCCACCCCGTTCCGCGGCCACAACGAGGAGGAGACCCGCCGGCTGGTCAACAGGTTCGGCGCACGTCGGCTGGACGAGGGGGTCTTCCCCTCCGACGACGCCTACGGTCACCTCCAGGAGATCGGCGTGCTGGCACGCGTCGAGCACAAGGAGCTGACCGGCGGCACCATCTTGCTGTCCCGCCAGGAGCGTGAGAGCGCCGAGCAGTTCAGCCTGCTGTCCAAGGCCGCCGAGCAGCGACTGGCGGAGGACCACGACCGCAGCCGCCGCATCGTCGAAGAGGTCGCGGCGATGGACGAGAACTGGCCCGTGCTGGTGTTCGCCACCTCCGTGGAGCACGCCAAGCTCCTGGCGGCCATGCTGATGGACCAGGAGATCTCCGCGTCCTCGGTGGACGCCACCACCTCCGACGCCGACCGTCGGGCCCGCATCCGGGACTTCCGCGACGGTCGGGTGCGGGTACTGACCAACTACGGCGTGCTCACCCAGGGCTTCGACGCCCCGGCCACCCGCGCGGTGGTCGTCGCCCGCCCCGTCTACAGCCCGAACGTGTACCAGCAGATGATCGGACGAGGCCTGCGCGGCCCGCGCAACGGCGGCAAGTCCACCTGCCTCATCCTCAACGTCCGCGACAACATCCGGAACTTCGACACCGCCCTCGCCTTCACGCAGTTCGAGCACCTGTGGAGCAACCGATGACCATCCAGCCCGAGGACGGCCCCGTCCTCACCGCCGAACAGCAGGCCGTCGTGGACCGGCCGTGGGACACCCGGCTGCTGGTCACCGCGGGGGCGGGAACGGGCAAAACCCACACCCTGGTGCGCCGTATGGACGCGCTCGTCGGACACGTCGACCCGGACGAGGCGCTGGAGGCCTCCGAGTTGCTGGTCCTCAGCTTCTCCCGCGCCGCCGTCCGGGAACTGCGTGACCGGATCGCCCGGCACGGGGAGCACGCGCGGAGGGTGCGGGTACAGACCTTCGACTCCTGGGCCTACTCCCTGCTGCTCCAGGCGTACCCGGACGAGGGGTGGTCCGCGCTCTCCTTCGACGAGCGGATCCCTGCGGCCACCGACGCGATCGAGAAGGGCGCACTGGAGTCCCTGGAGGCCGGTCCGCCGACGCACGTGATCATCGACGAGGTGCAGGACCTGGTGGGCGCCCGCCGGGAGATGGTGGAGTCGTTGCTCGACCGGCTCCAGGACTCCAGCGGGTTCACCCTGGTCGGCGACTCCGCCCAGGCGATCTACGACTTCCAGATCGAGGACCCGGAGGAGTACGCCGATCGCGCCGACCTCTTCCTCCGGTGGGTGCGGATCTCCTACGCCGACGATCTGGAGGAGCTGCGGCTGACCCGGAACTTCCGGGCCGTCACCCCCGAGGCACGCACCGCGCTCCCGCTCGGCCTCGCCGTCCAGGCCGTCGGCAGCGCCCCCGAGGGCGCGGACGCGGCCGCCGAGCGCCTTCACGGGGAGCTGCGCGAGCTGCTGCTCGACCTGCCCGACCTGGGCTCGTTCACCGACTCGTTCACGCTGGACACCCTGCGATCTTTCCCTGGTACCTGCGCGATCCTGTGCCGCGACAACCGGCAGGCGCTGGTCGTCTCGGAGTTGCTGCACGCCCAGGGGATCCGGCACGCCCTGCGTCGCCCGCTCCGGGACCGGCCGGTGCCGTACTGGGTCGCCGAGGTACTGCGCCGGACCACGGCCGCCACCCTGACCGAGGAACGACTGCGCAACCTGCTCACCGCGGTCCCGCTGCCCGAGGACACCGACCTCGACCGGGTGTGGCGATCCCTGCGGTCGGCGGCACGCGGCACCGGCCGGGGCACGCTCGACGTGGTGCGGCTGCGCCGCCTGGTGGCGGAGCGCCGGTTCCCGGACGAGCTGGCCGATCCGGAACCGGCCCGGCTCGTGGTGTCCACAGTGCACCGCTCCAAGGGCCTGGAGTTCGACCGGGTGATCGTGCTCAATCCACCGACCGTCGCCGAGCTGCGTCGGCGCACCGAGGAACCCGACGTGCCCGCCGAGGCCAGGGCCCTCTACGTGGCGATGACCCGGGCTCGGGAGGATCTGTACCGGGTCGCCCCGCCCGACACGGTGACGGTGCTCAGGCACAAGCCGACCGGACGGCTGTACCGGGGAGTCCCGAACCAGCGTCTGCAGTGGCGGCGCGACGGCATCGAAGCCCGGGCCGGGGACGTGGACGCCCTGGAACCGGCCGACGCCCAGGTCGACGCCCCCGGCGCCCAGGCGTACCTGCTGGAGCGGGTGCGGCCGGGGGACGCGGTGACGTTCCGGCTGCGCGACGCCCTCCCCATGGGCCCCGAGCAAGGCCCTCGGTACGCCCTGCTGCACGAGGGACGGGAGATCGGCGACGCCTCCGAGGCCTTCCGGAGCCAGTTGCACTCCGTTCTGAAGGTCGGCCCGAAGTGGGAGATCCGCTGGCCCCAGGAGATCTCCGGTCTGCGGATCGACTGCCTGGAGTCGGTGGCGGGCAGTCCGGCTGCCGGGGCCAACGCGGGCCTCGGTGACCACGGGGTGTGGATCGCCCCTCACATCAGCGGAATCGGACGGTTCCGGCACACCGCCGGAACCGAGGAGGAGCAGGAATGACCATCCACGCAGGGCGGCACGCCGAGCACTACCGGGTCCGTGAGGACCTGGTGTCCCGGCTCCGCCGGGAGCTGCTGGGCCCCGATGTCGACGCCTCCCCCGAGGACCGCGCCGAGGTCCTGGACCAGGACGCCCCGATCACTCGCTACCCCGTCGGGGTGCTCTACCCGCGACCGGCGAACGCCGAGGCCGGTGCTCGGCTCCTGGAGGACGTGGCCGAGCACGAGGGCCTGGACGAGGAAGCCGTGACCAGGGCGGACAGCCTCGACGAATCCGGGACGGCGGCCGAGCGCCCGGGCTCCGGCGACCGCCGCCCGGCGAGCGTCGGCCTGACCTTCGCGGTCGACCTCGCAGTCTGCCAGGAGATCGTGGTCTCGGCCCGCGCCGCCGTGTACGAGCCCGAGGACGCCGAGGGACTCAAGGTCTCGGCCCGCCGCAGCGAGGCCCGGACCACGTCCGACCAGAGGGAACGCTGGCGGCGCCTGGAGCTGGACCTGCCGGACACCACGGTCGCCGTCCGCCACCCGGGCCGCGGCGCCTCCCGCGACCTGGTCGACGGCACGGCGCGGCTGGAGGTGCATGTGCGCCGCCCGTCTCCGGAGACCGGCACGGTCACCGTCACGGTCACCCTGGTCAACATCCAGAAGGTGGGCGAACGGGAACTACAGGACGCCTTCGCCCTCTTCCAGACCGGGCTGACAGTCCGTGCCGCCAACGGGTCGAGCGCCTTCGTGGAGCGCCCGACCGCCCTGTCCGCAGTCGATGCCGAGCTGGAGACCAGCCGACTGCTGCACCGGCACGCCCCCACCTTCGCCGCCGGGCACGGGTGCGCGGCGGTCTGGGACTGGACCCCGCCTCCGGTCGGCCTCACCGACGTGGTGCGGGCGGGCGTGGCCGAGGTACGCACGGACTTCGTGCCCACCCACGAGGTGCTGCTCACCGACTCCAATCCGACGATCGACGCCGACACCCTCACCATGCTCGGCCTTGCCGAGGCCGGCGACCGCGAGGTGATCGCCGCCCTGGAGGGTCTGGCCGCGGGCTACGCGCGGTGGATCGAGCGGAAGCGGGACGAGGCCTCCGCGCTCGTGGGCACCTCGTACGAGCAGGCCGCGGCCAATCAGGTCAGCGCCTGCGGCGAAGCCCTGGAGCGGATCCGCGGGGGCATCGCACTGCTGCGCGACAAGCCCGACCTGATGTGGGCGTTCCGGCTGGCCAACCGGGCGATGGCGACCCAGCGGGCCAGGGCCGCCTGGGTCAAGGAGGGCCGGTTCGGTGAGCCGGACCCGGCCTCCGCGTGCTGGCGTCCGTTCCAGATCGCCTTCATCCTGCTGTGCCTGGCCGGGGTGGACGACCCCGAGCACCCCGACCGGGGCGTGGCCGACCTCCTGTGGTTCCCCACCGGTGGTGGCAAGACCGAGGCGTACCTGGGTCTGATCGCGCTGACCACGTTCCTGCGCCGCAAGCGCCGCGGGTCGGCCGGCGGCGGCGTCACCGTCCTGATGCGTTACACGCTACGCCTCCTGACCCTGCAGCAGTTCGAGCGTGCCGCGATCCTGATCTGCGCGATGGAGCGGATGCGCCGGGAGAACCAGGAGGAGCTCGGCCACGAGGAGATCTCCATCGGCATGTGGGTGGGCAGGTCCGCCACGCCGAACAGATTGGACGTGGCCTCCCGACAGCTCGACGCCGCCCGAGCGGGGCGGGTGCTCCAGACGGAGAACCCCGTCCAGTTGCACGCCTGCCCATGGTGCGGAACCGCGCTCGACGCCCACCACTACGCGGTGGACGAGGAGGCCGAGCGGATGGACGTGCGCTGCCCCGGCGCGGACTGCGAGTTCTCCGACGGGCTGCCCGTGCACCTGGTCGACCAGGCCGTGTACGCGGCCAGGCCCACCCTGGTGATCGCCACCGTCGACAAGTTCGCCTCGATGCCGTGGCGCGAGCAGACGGCCGCCCTCTTCAATCGCGACCGCCAGGACGCCACCCCTCCGCCGGAGTTGATCGTCCAGGACGAACTCCATCTGATCTCCGGGCCGTTGGGCACCCTGACCGGCCTGTACGAGACGGCCGTCGACGTCCTGGCCGACCGCCCCAAGGTGATCGCCTCCACCGCGACCATCCGCCGCGCCGCCGACCAGGGCAGGGCGCTGTTCTCCCGCGAGGTCCGGCAGTTCCCGCCCGCCGGCCTGGATGCTCGCGATTCCTGGTTCGCCGTGGAGACCCCCGCGAGCGAGAAGGCGTCCCGCCGCTACGTGGGCCTGTTCGCCCCGGGCACCAGCCAGTCCACCCTGCTGATCCGCACCTACGCCACTCTGCTCCACCGGGCGATGCGAGCCGACACCCCGGAGGAGGTGCGTGACGCCTACTGGACACTGGTCGGCTACTTCAACAGCCTGCGGCTGCTGTCCGCCGCGGAACTCCAGGTCCACGACGACGTCGTGGCCTACCTGGAGCACCTCGCCGAGCGCGACGGCTGCGAGCCGCGCTCCGTCGGCAACAACTCCGAGCTGACCAGCCGGGTGGACGCCAGCGACATCCCGGCACGCCTGAAGCAGATCGAGCGCAGGCTCACGGACGGTGACCCAGCGGACGTCGTGGACGTGCTCCTCGCCACGAACATGATCGCCGTCGGTGTGGACGTGGACCGGCTCGGCCTGATGGCCGTCATGGGCCAGCCGCAGACCACCGCCGAGTACATCCAGGCCACCAGCCGGGTGGGCCGCGCGCACCCCGGTCTGGTCGCGGTGATGCTCAACGCTGCACGATCCCGCGACCGTTCGCACTACGAGAACTTCCAGCACTTCCACTCCGCGCTCTACCGCGAGGTCGAGTCGACCTCGGTCACGCCCTTCTCCGCCCGTGCCCGCGACCGGGGCCTGCACGCGGTGATCGTCGCCCTGGCCCGCATCGCGATCCCCGCGGCCCGCAGGGACGAGGACGCGGGGAGGATCAACCTCTTCCGGGACGAGCTGCGGGAGACGATCCGTCCGCTGATCCTCGAACGGGTCGGGAGCGTCTCGCCGAAGGAGACCGCCGCCAAGGAGGTCGCCCACGTCGCCGCGGCCTTCGACGAGTTCGTGGACTGGTGGCACGCCGAGGCCGAGGCACACAACGGTCTGTACTACGAACCCAAGCGCGGACGCTCCGTCCCCTCGCTGCTCAAGCCCTACGACGACGCCCTGGAGGACGTCGAGGCGTGGGAGACCCTGTGGTCCCTGCGCGACGTCGACGCCGAGTCCGCCCTGTTCATGGAGGCATCCCGATGACCCCGCCCCCGTCCCGTCGCCGGCGCGGCGCCGCCGGTTCCGGCGCACCGGCCCGTAACCTGCCCCGCCGTGGGGCGGTCCGCCGGGCCCAGGCCATCACCACCTACGGCGTGGGGTCGCTGGTCGCCGTCGACCAGGAGTCCTTCATCGTCGCAGGCATCGACGGCGCCGCCGAACAGTGGCCCCTCGACGAGGCACCGGTGATCCGCGAGCCCCGCCTCGCCCGGGTGTTGGGCGTGCGGCACTTCCGCCTCCCGCCGGCCTCCGGCGACAACAGCCGGGACGGCATCCGGGTGCGCCGGTTCCCGCTCTGGCACCACTGCCCCGAGTGTCACGCGCTCGACCACGTGGGGAAGTTCAATCCCCCGCCCGGCCGCAACGAGTGCGGTGAGTGCGCCGAACCGCTGGTCCCCTCCCGTTTCGTGGTCGCCTGCGAGGACGGGCACATCTCCGACTTCCCCTACCGGGACTGGCTGCACCGACGGAAGCGCGGGGAAGGCACGACCGTCGGCTGCGACGGCCGGATGAGCCTCCGGTCGTCGGGCCGCACCTCCTCGCTCCGCTCCGTGGTGCTCTCCTGTTCCTGCGGGGTTCCCGAGGTGTCCATGGAGGGTTCCTTCCGGGCCGGCGCCCTCCAGGAACTGAACATCGGCTGCAGGGGCGAACGGCCGTGGCTGAAGGACGCCCCCAAGGATCCCTGTTCCCTGACGCCCCGAACCCTCCAGCGCGGTTCCTCCTCCGTCTGGCAGCCGGTGCTCCGCTCGGCCCTGTCGATCCCGCCATGGAGCGACACCCGGGTGAACGCCCTGGACAAGCACTGGGACAAGCTCCGCGGCTGCACCAGCCTCGTCGAGATGGAGATCCACCTCAAGCACATCTTCGACGGGATGCCTTCCCCCGTCAGTGCCCAGGAGGCCGTGGACCTGGTCGCCGCGATGGAGGCGGAGGACCACTCCGGAGAGGACGCTCCCGATCGCGACCAGGAGCAGCGCTACCGGGCCCTGCGTGACCTGGAGTACCAGCGTCTGTGTGCCGGCAACCCCGAGGAGTCCGGCTCGCACACCGAGCAGTTCGTCTGCGAGGCGCCCATCGGCGACGGGAAACCCCTGACCCGCCTCGGCCTGGTCGCCCCGATGTTGGTGAAGAAGCTCCGCGAAGTCCGCGCACTCAAGGCCTTCACGCGGGTCATCGACCCCGAGAGCTCCTCCGAGGGTCACGAAGCACCACTGTCCCTCGCCCCCACCGATTGGCTCCCCGCCATGGAGGTACACGGCGAGGGGGTGTTCCTCCGGTTCGACGAGGAGAAGGTGGACGCCTGGGCCGAACACCCCGCCGTCGCGGCCCGCGTGGCCACGATCCGGCAGCACCACCAGCGGGTCCTGACCCAGCGGGCATCCGACCCGACGAGGGTCCCGCTCTCCCCCGCCGACCCGCGCATGACCCTGCTGCACACCTTCGCACACGTGATGATCAACGAGTGGAGCCTGGATTCGGGCTACCCCGCCGCGTCGCTGCGCGAACGGATCTACGCGGGCGACGAGATGGCCGGGGTGTTGATCTACACGGCCACCAGTGACTCGGCCGGGAGTCTCGGTGGGCTGGTCGCCCAGGGTGAGATCGACCGGCTCGCCCAGGCCGTGCGCTCGGCCGTGTGCCGTGCCGAGTGGTGCTCCGCCGATCCGCTCTGCATCGAGACCGAGGTGTCCGGAACGGGCGGCACCAACCTGGCCGCCTGCCACGCCTGTGTGATGCTCCCGGAGACCAGTTGCGAGCACAACAACGGCCTGCTGGACCGGGCCTTGCTCGTCGGCACCCCGGAGGATCCGTCGATCGGTTTCCTCTCGCATCTGCTCACCCGCTGAGGGCCGGGCGGTGACACCGGGGCAGGACGACGCACACCGTGCCGTCCTGCCCCGGTGTCACCGAGTCCGCGCTGCTCGGGTCACCGGCGACTCCACGGCGCGGACACGGGCTGCCCCAACGCGGCCCGAATCGCCAGCCCGAGGGCCCGCCCCACCGGAGGCGGCGTCGCGTGGCCCACCTGACGGTAGCGGGCGGTCTTTCGGCCGGCGAAGGACCAGTCGGCGGGGAACCCCTGCAATCGTGCCGCCTGTTCCACGGTCAACGCCACCAGGCCCGTCGCATCGGGTGCGGGATCCCAGGGATGATCCGGCCCGGGGACCGCGTCGGCGACGGTACCGCCGTTCACGCGCATGCGGGCCCAGGAACGCTTCGACCCACTGGGCCCGAGGTCCGCCCCGCCCCGGTTCCAGGAACCCCCGACCAGGGTCGGCGCGACCCGGGTGGCCTGTGCCGCCCATGCGGCGGCGTGCGGCCAACCGCCCTCGGCCATCGAGGCCGCCAGTGCCTCGCCTACCGTGAGCGGCGGTTCGGCACCGCCGGCCGGAGGGACGAAGTCACGGATGGCGTCCCCCTTCAAGGCCACCAGGACCCCCTGCTTGCGGTCCTGGGGCACACCGTGTTCCATCGCGTTGACGACGAACCAGCGGTGCCGGTACCCGAGGTGTTCGAGCTCGGTCTCGACCTCCGAACGGATGGATTCGTACGCGGGCTTGGAGGCCAACTCGGAGAGGTTCTCGATGAGCAGGGCACGCGGCTGCACGCCGTGCAGGAGCATGACCGTCGCATCGAGCAGTCGGAGTTCCTCCGCGCTGTCCTCGCGCCTCACCGCGGCGCTCGCCTTCACCCGGGGCAGACCGGCTGCCAGGAGGTCCACGTCGTAGCACTCCGGGTGCTCCTCCGGAACGAAGTCGAGGAGGTCTGCTTCGAGGACGTGCCAATCGGGGCGGTTCAGCCGCAGCGTCTCGCACGCCACCGGACGGTGGTCCAGGAGCAACACGGGGTCGAAACCCGCCTGTTCGAGACCGAGCACGAGGCCACCCGCGCCGGCGCACACGGCGAGGCAGGTCAGACGGTCGAGATGGGACGTTTCCATGATCACCATTTGTGCTCGTCGGAAAACTCGGCAACGGCCGGGCCTTGAACACCGATGGCCGCATCCCCCCGATGGGAGTCGGCGGTCAGAATACGCACGGCACGATGTCCGGGCCACGCTGCTGTCACGCTCGGGCCGACGGGCCCCGGAGCACCGGGGCCGTCAGAGTTCGTCGAGGGGTTCGTCGAGGACGCCCTGGCGGGCGATGATGTAGCCGAGGTGGCCGCGGCTGCGGCTGCCGAGGAGTTCGCTGGCCTTCTGGATGTGGCTGGAGACGGTGCGGGTGCTCATGCCGAGGCGGGAGGCGATGGCCTCGTCGGTGTAGCCGTTGACCATCAGGCGCAGGACGTTCTGGCGGGTGCGGGCGGTCAGCAGCCGGGGGCGGTGGTGGCCCTGCTGGTAGGTGACGGGCTCGGCGCGTTCCCACATCAGCTCGAAGATCTTGAGCAGGTACTCGACCAGCGGCGGGAACTGGATGAGCATCGCCGCGGCCTCGCGGTCGGCGCCGGCCGGGATGAAGGCGGTGGAGCGGTCGCAGATGATCACCCGGTCGAAGACCTCGTTCAGGGTGCGCACCTGGGCGCCCTGGGCGGTGACCTGCTCGATGTAGGCCAGCGTCGGGCCGTGCGAGCGCACGGTGTGCTGGTAGAGGGTGCGTTGGCGCACGCCGCGGCCGGCCAGGGCGAGGTCGCGCGGGAGCGCGCCGGCCAGTTGCTCGGGGGCGCGGCCGCCGCCCGGCTGGGCGGTGAGCAGTTCCTCGGAGCAGTCGGCGACGGCCTTCTCCAGCGCGGGGTTGATCTCCTCGCCGGCCAGCAGCCGGATCGGCAGCTTGGCCCGCCGCATGACGTCCCGGTAGGCGTGCTCGGCGGCGGTGAAGGAGGTGTGCAGCTCGGCCAGCCGCTCCTGGTGGGCCAGCACGGCGAGTTCGAGCGGCCGGGCCAGACCGGTGGCGGCGATGTCCGGCGGGACGGGGGCCAGCCGCTCACCGGAGCCGGGCAGCGGGCGCAGCAGGCCCATCGCGAGCAGGCACTCCGGGGCCTCGCCCGTCGCCTCCCCCTCGGCCAGTGCCGTCCGGTAGAACTCGATGCCCCGGTCACAGAGCTGCGGCGTTCCCTTTTCCGCGCAGTTGTCCTGGGTTGGGCACATCTGGGCATCCTTCTGGCTTCGGCATTGCGGTTTCACGAATGCTCATACCGGCTACCGCCAGGCATCCGAACCGGCAAGATGGAAGTGACTGCCTTTCGGAAGCCGCCCCCCAGGCTCCGACAGCCGTGAGTGTACGCCCAATGGGCGCGGAAATCATCGGCTGACGGTAGTCGGACGTGCACGCAAGTGGGGGAGCCGGCGGTGACGGTCACGACAACGACGCACCCGGCAGCGGTGACCGGGGGGTTGCCGGCGCATCTCACCTGGCGTCCCGTCGGGACGTCCGGAGCGGGCGTTCGGTGAATGGAACGGCCTACAGACGGAAGGCACCCCCAGTTGCGAGCTGATTCCGACCCGGCGGCACCGTCCGCCGCCCTCGCCGGCCTGGTGGACCAGCGCCTGGTACGACAGCTGGCGGAGGCCGCCGCCGCGCAGGTCGGCTCCGGCGCGGTACGGCTGCTGGGCGACGGCGGGATCCTCCAGGCCTTCGCCAAGCAGCTGATCGAGGGCGCCCTGGAGCTCGAACTCCAGGAGCACCTGAGCGCTTCCGGCTCCGGCTCCGGTTCCGGCACCAACGGCCGTAACGGCGCCCGGGCCAGACGGCTGCTCACCGAGATCGGCCCGGTCGAGGTGCGGGTGCCCCGGGACCGTGAGGGCAGCTTCACCCCCAAGGCCGTCCTCCCCCGGGCCCGTCGGCTGCCCGGGCTCGACCGGCTGGTGATCTCGCTGACCGCGCGCGGTCTCAGCTCGGGCGAGCTGGTGGCGCACCTGGCCGAGGTGTACGGCGTGGAGCTCAGCCGGGAGACCGTCTCGGCCATCACCGACCAGGTGCTCGACGAGCTCGCCGAGCGGCGCGGGCGGCAGCTCGACCCGGTCTACCCGGTGGTCTTCGTCGACTCGGTCCGCAGCGGCCGTTCGGGCGGGCCGCTGGTGCACCTGGTGCTCGGGGTCTCCGTCGAGGGACGGCGCGAGGTGCTGGGCCTGTGGCCGGCCGCGGACGGGGAGCAGTGGCCGCAGGTGCTGGCCGGGCTCGCCGAGCGCGGGGTGCGGGAGGTCTGGGTGCTGGTCGGCGGCACCGGTGCGGCGCTGGCCGAGGCGGCGGCCGAGCAGTGGCCGCACACGGTGGTGCACGGCTCGGTGGCGCATCTGCTGCACGCGGCGCTGCGGCACGCACCGGGCGAGGACTGGGGCGCGCTCTCCCGGGCGCTGCGCGAGACCTGTACGGCGCCCACCGAGGCCGCGGCGCTGGAGCGGCTGTCCCGGGCCGAGCGGGAGTGGGGGCCGAGCCACCGTGAGGTGTTCCGGGTGTGGCGGTCGGCCTGGCCGCTGCTGGCCCCCGGCTTCCGCTTCGGCCCCGAGGCGCGGCGGCTGTTGACGGGCGGGGGCGCGCTGGAGCGGTTGCACGCCCGGCTGCGCCGGATCGAGCAGGCCGCGGGCCGGGTGCAGGACGAGCGGGCCGCACTCAAGCGCGCCTATCTGGCGACGCTCGCCCTGGAGTCGCCGGCCGGGGCGGGCCGGTCATGGGTCGAGGACTGGCCCGCCGTCCGGGAGGAGCTGCGCCGGGGCTCGTTCCGGCGCAGCGCAGTGCCCGCCTCCTCGCTGCGATGTCCCCCGCGCCTGAGGAGTTCCCACCACTGATCTGACAGCGCCAGGCGCGACTTGGATCATGTCTGTCTGCTTTTGACACGATCTGCCCAGGCTTCCGGTTCCCGCATTGCGTGTTCACGATCACAGCCAGAGCTTCCACGCACGTTTGGGCCTTCGGCAGGATGCATTTCAGAGCGAAGAGGGCAGACCGCCCTCCTCAGGAAGAGGATTTCGCGATGCCAAGCCTTGCCGTTCGCGTCCACAAGACGCTCGGGATTCTCGCCGTTCTGCTGGCCGCCCTGGTGGTCCTCCAACTCCATGCCCAGCCGCACTTGTCCACGGTTTCCAGCACCGCCCGCAACGCGCCCCTCGAAGACTCCGGCTGGGGTCCGTGAGCCGCGGCCCCGGTTGCTCCCCGCTCCTCCCCCTCCTCGCATTGCTCTGAGAACAGAGAGGAACCGACAATGGCGAACCCCTTCGAGGATGCCGAGGCCAGCTACCTCGTCCTGGTGAACGACGAGGGCCAGCACTCGCTGTGGCCGGCCTTCAGCCCGGTGCCCGCCGGCTGGCAGCAGGTGTTCGGTGCCGCCGGGCGGCAGGACTGCCTCGACTACGTCGAGCAGAACTGGCAGGACCTGCGGCCGAAGAGCCTGATCGCCCACCTGGCCGAGAGCTGACCGCCGCCACCGCACCCCGACCGTCGGACCGCTGACACCACCGCTTCCCCGCCGGCGTCCGCACCGGAAGGCCCCACCCGGGCCACGCCGCCTCGGCACCGGACCGACCCGCGGCACGGAACGCAGCAGCACCCAACCGACGCAGCACGGCAGCACCGAACCGACGCGGCAGCGGCGATCCGCCGCCCGCCCGGCCGCCGCTCACCCGGCCGCTCCCCGGTCGTCGGCACACCGCACCGCGGAGCCCGCCGACACCGCCTCACCACCCCATCGCAGCACCCCACCGCCGCGCGGCCGCATCGTCACGCCGTCGGCGCAGTCCCGTGTCCGCCATCTACGCGCGTGCATCGAACGGCACCGGCGCGCCACCACCCCCCGCACCGCCGCACCGCACCCGTGCGCCGCACGGCCGTGACACGAAGCACACCGCAGCGCCACCGCACCGCAGCGCCACCGCACCGCAGCGCAGCGCAGCGCCACCGCACCGCGAGACGACCGCAACATCGCTCCGCCGACCGCCGGGCTGACCGCCCCGAGGTCAACCCAGCAAGCCGCTCCCGCCACCGCGGGAGCCAGCCGCACGAGGGAGAGAGTCACATGTCCGGGGTCCAGCAGACGCGCAGAGCCGAGCAGCGGCCGGAAGCGGCCGAGGTCCTGTGCCGACTGTTCGCGGAGGTGCTCGGCCGGGAGTCGGTCGACCCCGCGGCGGGCTTCTACGACCTGGGCGGCGACCGGCCCGCCGCCGAGCGGCTGCTGGCCCGCGTGCACGCCGAGTTCGGCGTCCGCCTGGAGCTGCCCGTCCTGTCCGACGCCCCCACCCCGGCAGCGCTGGCCGCCCGGCTGGCCGACGGGGCCCCGGCCCGCCCCGACACCCGTCCGACCCTCACCGAGCTGGTCGACGCCCAGGTCGCCCGCACCCCGGACGCCCCCGCGCTGTACGCCGAGGGCACCACCCTCACGTACGCCGAGCTGGACGCCCGCGCCAACCGGCTGGCCCGGGTGCTGGCCGCCCGCGGCGTGGGCACCGAGGACGTCGTGGCACTGGCCCTGCCGAAGTCCCCCGAGGCGATCACCGCGATCCTCGCCGTCGCCAAGACCGGGGCCGCCTGGCTGCCCGCCGACCCGGCCTACCCGGCCGAGCGCCTGCGCCACATGCTGACCGACTCCCGCGCCGCCCTGGTGCTCACCACCGCCGAGGCCGCCGGGCAGCTGCCCGGGACCGACGCCCCCCGGCTGCTGCTCGACTCCGCCGAGCACCGGGCCGAGCTGGCCGCGCAGTCCGGGGACCGGTTCACCGCCGCCGAGCGGGTCCGGCCGGTGAGCGCCCTGAACACCGCGTACGTCATCTACACCTCCGGCTCCACCGGCGTGCCCAAGGGGGTGGCCGTCACCCACACCGGGCTGCCCAGCATGGTCGGCACCCAGGTCGCCGCCACCGGGGTCGGCCCCGGCAGCCGGGTGCTCCAGGCCTCCTCGCTCAGCTTCGACGTCTCGGTCTCCGACCTCTCCGTGGCGCTCACCACCGGCGCCGCCCTGGTGCTGCCGCGCGAGCAGAGCCAGCTGGTCGGCGAAGCGCTGGCCGCCCTGATCGACCGGTACGGCGTCACCCACGCCGACGTCGCCACCGCGATGATCTCCACCCTGCCCGACCTGCCGATGCCCTCGCTGCGCACCCTGATCGGCGGCGGCGAGGCGGTCTCCCGTGAGCTGGCCGCCCGCTGCGGCCGCGGCCGGCTGATGCTCAACAGCTACGGGCCGACCGAGGCCACCGTCATCGTCAGCATGAGCGGGCCGCTCACCGGCGCGGAGCAGCCCCCGATCGGCCGCCCCTGCCAGGACGTGCGCATCCACGTGCTGGACGAGCGGCTGCGCCCGGTCGAGCCGGGCACCGTGGGCGAGCTGTACCTCGCCGGCCCGCACCTGGCCCGCGGCTACCTGAACCGCCCGGGCCTGACCGCCGAGCGCTTCGTGGCCGACCCGTACGGCGCCCCCGGCGAGCGGATGTACCGCACCGGCGACCTCGGCAGCTACCGCCCGGACGGCCAGCTGGACTTCCTCGGCCGGGCCGACGACCAGGTGAAGATCCGCGGCTTCCGGGTGGAGCTCGGCGAGATCGAGCAGAGCCTCTCCGCCCACCCCGAGGTGCGCCAGGCCGTGGTGCTGGTCCGCGAGGACCGCCCGGGCGAGCGCCGCCTGGTCGGCTACACCGTCGGCTCCGCCGACCCGGCCGAGCTGCGGGCGTACTGCGCCGAGCGGCTGCCCGACCACATGGTGCCCACCGTCGTGGTGCTCGACCGGCTGCCACTCACGCCCAACGGCAAGGTGGACAAGCGCGCCCTGCCGGCGCCGGTGTTCGGCGCCGGCGAGGAGGACGGCCGGGCCCCCGTCGGGGAGCTGGAGCACACCCTGGTCCGGCTGTTCGGCGAGGTGCTGGGCCTGCCCCGGGTGGGCGTCACGGACTCCTTCTTCGAGCTCGGCGGCGACTCCATCGTGGCCATCCAGCTGGTCTCCCGGGCCCGGCACGCGGGCCTCCAGCTCACCCCGCGCGAGGTGTTCCTCGCCCCGACCGTCGAGGCGCTGGCGCAGATCGCCCGTCCGCTGGAGGGTCCGGTCGTCGTCGAGCCCGCCGGGGCCGGTCTCGGCGAGGTGCCCCCGACGCCCATCGTGCACTGGCTGGCCGTGCAGCACGGCACGGTCGAGAGCTTCTACCAGTCCACCCTGCTCACCCTGCCCGCCGGCACGACGCAGGAGCACCTGACCACCGCCGTCCAGGCCCTGCTCGACCACCACGACCTGCTCCGCGCCCGCACCTCCCCGCTCGCCGAGCGCCCCTGGACGCTGCACGTGCCCGAGCCCGGCACCGTCCCCGCCGACGGCGTGCTGTGCCGGGTCGAGGGCCGGGCCACCGCGGAGGCGCTGCGCGCCGAGACCGGGGCCGCCCGCGAGCGCCTGTCGCCCGAGGACGGCCGGATGGTCCAGGCCGTGCGCTTCGACGCCGGGCCCGAACTGCCCTCGCAGCTGCTGCTGGTGATCCACCACCTGGTGGTGGACGGCGTCACCTGGCGCATCGTCGAGGAGGACCTGCTCGGCGCGCTCGCCGCGCTCCGCGAGGACCGCGCCGTCGAGCTCGCGCCGGTGCCGACCTCCTTCCGCCGCTGGGCCCAGCGGCTCACCGCCGAGGCGCAGACCGACCGCCGGGCCGCCGAACTCCCGTTCTGGGAGGCCGCGTTGGCCACCCCGGACCCGCTGCTCGGCGACCGTCCGCTGGACCCGGCGCAGGACACCTACGCCACCGAGGGCCAGCTGCGGCTGGTGCTGCCCGCCGAGACCACCCGGGCACTGCTCACCAGGGTCACCGCCGCCTACCACGCCCAGGTCAACGACGTGCTGCTGACCGGGCTGGCGCTGGCCCTCGGCCACTGGCGCGGCCAGGAGACCACCGGGCCCGACGGCGCCGTGCTGGTCACCGTGGAGGGCCACGGCCGCGAGGAGATCGTCGACGGCGTCGACCTGCACCGCACCGCCGGCTGGTTCACCTCCGTCTACCCCGTCCGGCTCGCCCCCGGGGCGCTGCCCTGGTCCGAGGTCACCGCGGCCGGCGCCGGACTCGGCCGGGCCCTCGGCCGGGTGAAGGAGCAGCTGCGCGCCGTCCCGGACAACGGCATCGGCTTCGGCCTGCTGCGCCACCTCAACCCGGACACCGCCGCCGTCCTCGACGGCTACGCCGACCCGCAGATCGAGTTCAACTACCTGGGCCGCTTCGCGCCCGAGGGCGTCACCGCCGAGGACGTGCTCGCCGGGACCGAGGCGATGACCGAGGGCGCCGCGACCGGCCTCGCGCTCGGCCGGGTGCTCGGCCTGGACGCCACCACCGTGGACACCCCGCAGGGCCCGCTGCTGGTCGCCCAGTGGTCCTACGCCACCGGGCTGCTCTCCGAGGAGCGGGTGCGTGCCTTCGCCGAGGCCTGGTTCGCCGCGCTGGGCGCGCTCGCCGAGCACGCCGAGCGGCCGGACGCGGGCGGGCACACCCCCTCCGACTTCCCGCTGGTCGCCGTCACCCAGGACGAGCTGGACGGGCTCGCCGCCCACCACGCCCCCGCCCGCCTGGTGGACGTCTGGCCCACCTCGCCGCTCCAGCAGGGCATGGCCTTCCACTCGGCGTACGACGCCGACGGCGCGGACGTCTACACCTCGGTCGTGACCTTCGACGTCACCGGCCCGGTGGACGCCGACCGGCTGCGCGCCGCCGCCGAGGCGCTGCTGACCCGCCAGCCGAACCTCAGGGCCGCCTTCCACCAGCGGCACGACGGCCCGCCGGTGCAGGTCGTCCCGGACGGTGTCGACCTGCCCTTCACCGTCGTCGACCTGACCTCCCACGCCGACCCGCGGGCGGAGGCCGCGCGGATCGCCGCCGCCGAGTACGGCCGCCGCTTCGACCTCGACCGCCCGCCGCTGCTGCGCTACACCCTGCTCCGGCTCGCCACCGAGCGCCACCAGCTGATCGCCTCCGCGCACCACATCCTGCTGGACGGCTGGTCCACCCCGCTGTTCGCCGAGGAACTGTGGGACCTGTACTTCGAGCAGCCGATGGCCCCGGCGGCCCCGTACCGCGAGTACCTGCGCTGGATCACCCGGCGCGACGGCGCGGCCGCCCGCGCCGCCTGGGCCCAGGCCCTGGCCGGCGCCGACGAGCCCACCCTGCTCGCCCCCGGCCGCTCCGCCGCCACCCCGCAGCTGCCGCTGCGCCTGCACACCGGGCTCACCCCGGAGACCACCGAGGCGCTCGCCCGCACCGCCCGCCGCTACGGCGTCACCCTCAACACCCTGGTCCAGGCGGCCTGGGGCGTGCTGCTGGCCCGGCTCACCGGACGCGAGGACGTGCTGTTCGGCACCACCGTCTCCGGCCGGCCGCACGACCTGCCGGGCGTGGAGCGGATGATGGGCCTGCTCATCAACACCGTGCCGGTGCGGGTGCGCCTGGACCAGGCGGAGAGCTGGGGCCAGCTGCTGCTGCGCCTGCAACGCGAGCAGTCCGCGCTGCTGGACCACCAGCACCTCAGCCTCACCGAGATCCAGCAACTCGCCGGGATGGGCAGCCTGTTCGACACCGTCACGGTGTACGGCAACTACCCGGACCCGTCCGCCCTGGACGACGCCGACCCGAGCGGCGCCACCCACGTCACCCTGGTCGAGGACGTCGACAGCGCCCACTACCCGCTGGTGCTGGCCCTCACCCCCGGCGACGGCCTCCAGCTGCGGCTGGACCACCAGCCGGACGCCTTCACCGCCGACGAGGCCCGCGCTCTGCTGGACCGCTTCCTGGCCCTGCTCGACCGGATCGTCGCCGACCCGGCCGAACTCGTCGGCACCGTCGAGGTGTTGACCGCGGCCGAGCGCACCGAGCTGGTCACCGAGTGGAGCGGCACCAGCACCCCGCTGCCGGAGGGCTCGCTGCCCGAGCTGTTCGAGGCGCGGGTCGCCGCGACCCCGGACGCGGTCGCGCTCACCGCCGACGACGCCGAGCTGACCTACGCCCAGCTCAACGCCCGGGCCAACGGCCTGGCGCTGCGGCTGGTCGAGGCCGGGGTCGCCCGGGAGACGCCGGTCGCGCTGATGATCGACCGCTCGGCCGCCCAGGTGGTGGCGATCCTGGCCGTGCTCAAGGCCGGCGGCCTCTACGTGCCGCTGGACGACGCCCAGCCGACGGACCGGCTGCGGACCGTCCTCGCGGACGCCGGGGCCGGGCTGGTGCTGGCCGACGCCGCGCACCGCGAGCACCCCGCGCTGGACGGGCTGACGGTGCTCGCCCCGCAGGCCGAGGAGCACCCCGAGAACCTCGGACTGCCGCAGCGCGCCGACCAGTTGGTGTACGTGATGCACACCTCCGGCTCGACCGGCGTGCCCAAGGGCATCGCCATCACCCACCGCGGGGTGGTGGACCTCGCGCTCGGCGGCCAGTTCACCGGCGGCGGCCACGAGCGGCTGCCGGTGCACGCGCCCTCCGCCTTCGACGCCTCCACCTACGAGATCTGGACCCCGCTGCTCGCCGGCGGCCAGCTGGTGATCGCCCCGGCCGGCCGGCTCGGCATCGCCGAGCTGGCGGCGGTGATCGGCCACGAGCGGACCACCTCCGCCTGGATCAGCGTCGGCCTCTTCAACGTGCTGGCCGCCGAGGCCCCGGAGACCTTCACCGGGCTGCACGAGGTGTGGACGGGCGGGGACATCGCCTCGCCGGTCGCCATGCGGCGGGTGCTGGACAGCTGCCCCGGGCTGCGGCTGATCAACGTCTACGGGCCCACCGAGACGACCACCTTCGCGACGCACTTCCCGATGACCTCGGCCGCCGAGGTGCCGAACATCGTGCCGATCGGCCGCCCGCTGCCCAACAACCGGCTGTACGTGCTGGACTCCGGGCTGCGCCCGGTGCCGGCCGGCGTGCCCGGCGAGCTGTACATCGGCGGCTCCGGCCTGGCCCGCGGCTACGTCCGCCGTCCCGGCCTGACCTCCGAGCGCTTCGTGGCCTGCCCGTTCGGCGAGCCCGGCGGCCGGATGTACCGCACCGGCGACGTGGTGCGCTGGACCCCCACCGGCGAACTGGAGTTCGTCGGTCGAGCGGACGACCAGGTCAAGCTGCGCGGCTTCCGGATCGAACTCGGCGAGGTGGAGGCGGCGTTCACCGCCCACCCGGCGGTCGGCCAGGTCTGCGTGGCGGTCCGCCAGGACCAGCCGGGCGACAAGCGCCTGGTCGCGTACGTCACCGGCGAGGTGCGGGCCGACGAGCTGCGCGGCTTCGTCACCGACCGGCTGCCCGGCTACATGCTGCCGGCCGCCGTCGTCGTCCTCGACGAGCTGCCGGTGAACCCCAACGGCAAGGTGGACCGCAAGGCCCTGCCCGCGCCCGACTACAACGGCGCCGACGGCGGGCGCGAGCCTCGCAACGCCACCGAGCGGGCCCTGAGCGAGCTGTTCGCCGAGGTCCTCGGGCTCACCCGGATCAGCATCGACGACAACTTCTTCGACCGCGGCGGGCACTCGCTGCTGGCCACCAAGCTGGTCAGCCGCATCCGCGCCGGCCTCGGCGCCGAGCTGCCGATCCGCACGCTCTTCGACAACCCGACGGTGGCCCTGCTGGCCGCCGCACTGCCCGGCTCCGCGGCGGCCCGCCCGGCCCTGCGGCCGGCCCTGCGGCCGATGGGGGACCCCCCGGCCGAAGGCCGGGGGGGCGTGCCGCTCTCCTCCGCCCAGCAGCGCCTGTGGTTCATCGAGCAGTTCGAGGGCCCGAGCGCGCTCTACAACACCCCCGTCGCGGTCCGGCTCACCGGCGCCGTCGACGTCCCCGCCCTGGAGCAGGCCGTCCGGGACGTGGTGCGGCGGCACGAGGTGCTGCGCACCGTCTTCCCGACCACCGACGGACAGCCGCACCAGGTGGTCACGGAGGCCGGCGAGGCGTCCCTGCGCCAGGTGCGGGTGGCCGACGAGGCGCAGCTGCGGACCGCGCTGGTCGCGGCCGGCGAGGAGGTCTTCGACCTCGCCCACGACCTGCCGGTGCGCGCCACCCTGCTGTCGCTGCCGCACGACGAGCACGTCCTGCTGGTCCTGATGCACCACATCGCCAGCGACGGCTGGTCGGTCGCCCCGCTCTTCCGCGACCTCGCCGAGGCGTACCAGGCCCGCCGCACCGGCACCGCGCCCACCCGGGCGCCACTGCCGGTGCAGTACGCCGACTACACCCTCTGGCAGCGCGAACTGCTCGGCACCGACGAGCAGCCCAGCGCCCTGCTGGACGGGCAACTCGCCTACTGGCAGCAGGCCCTGGCCGATGCCCCGGAGGAGCTGGCGCTGCCCTACGACCGTCCGCGCCCGGCCGCACCGGGGCACCGGGGCGGTCTGGTGGAGGTCACCGTCGATGCCGAACTGCACGGCAGGCTCGGCGAGTTGGCGGCGGCGCAGAACGCCAGCCTGTTCATGGCGCTCCAGGCCGCGGTCGCCGCCCTCTACACCCGCCTCGGCGCCGGCACCGACCTGCCCCTCGGCACCCCCGTCGCCGGCCGCACCGACGAGGCCCTCGACGACCTGGTCGGCTTCTTCGTCAACACCCTGCTGCTGCGCACCGACACCAGCGGCGACCCCACCTTCCGGGAGCTGCTCGACCGGGTCCGGCGCACCGACCTGGACGCCTACGACCACCAGGACATCCCATTCGAACGCCTGGTCGAACACCTCAACCCGACCCGCACCCCCGCCCGCCACCCGCTCTTCCAGACCCTGGTGGCGCTGGAGAGCCGGGTCACGGTGCCGGCCTCGTTCGGCGACCTGGGCTGCGCGGAGCACCCCTTCGAGCTGGACGTGGCCAAGTTCGACCTGTCCTTCCGCTTCACCGAGCAGGGCCCGCAGGCGGGCCTGACGGTGGCGGTCGAGTACGCGGTCGACCTCTTCGACCACGCCACCGTGGCCGCCCTCGGCGAGCGCCTGCTGCGGGTGCTGCACGCCGCCGTGGCCACCCCGGACGCGCCGATCGGCGGCATCGAGATCCTCGGCCCGGCCGAGCGCGAGCAGCTGCTCACCGGCTGGAACGACACCGCCGCGCCCGTCCCGGACGCGACCCTGCCGGAGCTGTTCGAGGCACAGGCCGCCGCCACCCCCGACGCGCCGGCCGTGGTCTCCGAGGACGGCACCCTCAGCTACGCCGAACTGGACTCCCGGGCCGAGCACCTGGCGGCCCACCTGGCCGCCGCCGGGGTCGGCCCCGAGACGCCGGTGGTCCTGCTGATGGACCGCTGCGCCGACCTGCTGACGGCGATCCTCGCGGTCGCCAAGGCGGGCGGCAGCTACGTCCCGCTGGACGACCGGCACCCGGCCGAGCGGCTGCGCCGGATCACCGCGGAGACGGCCGCGGCGCTCGTCCTGGTCGACCCGGCGCACCGCGACCACCCGCTGGCCACCGACGCCCCCTGCCCCGTCCTGCCGCTCACCGGGGGCTGGTTCGACGGGCCGCGCGAGCGGCGCGCCCACCCGGCCGCGCCCCACCCGGAGCAGCTCGCGTACGTGATGTTCACCTCCGGCTCCACCGGGGAGCCCAAGGGCATCGCGATCAGCCACCGGGACGTGGTGCAGCTCGCCACCGACCCGTGCTGGCGGCACGACGAGGGCCTGCGGGTGCTGTTCCACGCACCGCACGCCTTCGACGCCTCGACCTACGAGATCTGGGTGCCGCTGCTCTCCGGCGGCCAGGTGGTCGTCGCACCGCAGGGCGACCTGGACGCGGCCGCCATCCGCGAGCTGGTCCGGGTCCACGCGCTCACCCACGTGCACGTCACCGCGGGCCTGTTCCGGGTCATCGCGGAGGAGGACCCGGGCATCTTCGCCGGCGTGCGCGAGGTGCTGACCGGCGGTGACGTGGTCTCCGCCCCGGCCGTGCGCCGGGTGCTGGAGGCCGTCCCGGGCATCGCGGTGCGGGCCCTGTACGGGCCGACCGAGACCACCCTGTGCGCCACCCACTACCCGATGCCCGACGCCACGGCGGTGCCGAGCACGGTGCCGATCGGGCGCCCGCTGGCCAACACCCGGCTGTACGTGCTGGACGCCGGACTGCAGCCGGTGCCGGCCGGCGTGGCGGGCGAACTGTACATCGCCGGGGCCGGCCTGGCCCGCGGCTACATCGGCCGCCCGGCACTCAGCGCCGAGCGCTTCGTCGCCTGTCCCTTCGACGAGGGCGGGCGAGGAGGAAGGATGTACCGCACCGGCGACCTCGCCCGCTGGACGGCATGGGGGTCCCCCCGGCCGGTGGGGGCACCTCCCAGCCGCCAGGCTGGGGGCGCTGGGGGAGGCGTGCTGGAGTTCCTCGGCCGGGCCGACGACCAGGTGAAGATCCGCGGCTTCCGGATCGAACTCGGCGAGGTGGAGGCCGCGTTCACCGCCCACGAGAGCGTCGGCCAGGCGCTCGCGGTGGTCCGCGAGGACCAGCCCGGCGACAAGCGCCTGGTGGTGTACGCCACCGGCAAGGCCACCGACGGCGAACTGCGCGCCTTCGTCGCGGACCGCCTCGCCGGCTACATGCTCCCGGCCGCCGTGGTCGTCCTGGACAGCCTGCCGGTCACGGCCAACGGCAAGGTCGACCGCCGCGCCCTGCCCGCGCCCGAGTACGCCGGGGCGGCCGAGGGCCGCGCCCCGCGCACCGAGCGCGAGCGGGAGCTCTGCGCCCTGTTCGCCGAGGTGCTGGGCGTGCCGACGGTCAGCATCGACGACCGGTTCTTCGACCTCGGCGGCCACTCCCTGCTCGCCACCCGGCTGGTCAGCCGCATCCGCGCCACCCTCGGCGCGGAGCTGCCGATCCGCACGCTGTTCGACGCACCCACGGTCGCCGCCCTCGCCGCCGTCCTGCCCGGGGGCGACGAGGCGCCCGCCCCGAAGAAGGCCCGCCCGGCCCTGCGGCCGATGCGCCGCCCCGGCGCCCAGGCCTGACGGGACGCGGGCCCGCCCACCGGTCCCACCGGTGGCGCGGCCCGCCCCCGCCGCACCACCGCCGCCCCTTGCCTGTCACAGCAGCCACCAGCCACAGCAGCCGTACGTCGCCAGTCGGAGGCAGACCTTGATCCCGTTGTCGTTCGCCCAGCAGCGACTCTGGTTCATCGAACAGTTCGAGGGCCCGAGCGCCCTCTACAACACTCCGTTCGCCCTGCGGCTGACCGGCGAGCTCGACGCCGCCGCCCTCGAAGGCGCGCTCGGGGACGTGGTGGACCGGCACGAGGTGCTGCGCACCGTCTTCCCCACCACCGACGGCCAGCCCCACCAGCACATCCTCACCGAGGGGCGCCCGCCGCTGCACCGGGTGCCGGTGGCCGACGAGGCCGAGCTGCACGCACTGATGCGCGAGGCCGCCGGGCAGGTCTTCGACCTGAGCTCCGACCTGCCCGTCCGGGCCTGGCTGTACGCCCTGCCGGCGAAGGACGAGCACGTCCTGCTGCTGCTCACCCACCACATCGCCAGCGACGGCTGGTCGGTCGCCCCACTCTTCCGCGACCTCGCCGAGGCCTACCGCGCCCGGCTGGCCGGCACCGAGCCGCAGTGGGAACCGCTGCCGGTGCAGTACGCCGACTACACCCTCTGGCAGCGCGAACTGCTCGGCGAGGAGGACGACCCGGAGAGCGTCGTCTCCCTGCAACTCGCCCACTGGCAGCAGGCGTTGTCCGGAATGCCGGAGGAGCTGGCGCTCCCCTACGACCGTCCGCGACCGGCCGCGGCGAGCCGCCGCGGCGGCGCCGCCGACTTCGAGATCGACGCCGAACTGCACTCCGCACTCACCGAGTTGGCCTCCAGCCGGCACGCCAGCCTGTTCATGGCACTGCAGGCCGCGGTCGCCGCCCTCTACACCCGCCTCGGCGCCGGCACCGACCTGCCGCTCGGCACCCCCGTCGCCGGCCGCACCGACGAGGCCCTCGACGACCTGGTCGGCTTCTTCGTCAACACCCTGCTGCTGCGCACCGACACCAGCGGCGACCCCACCTTCCGGGAGCTGCTCGACCGGGTCCGGCGCACCGACCTGGACGCCTACGACCACCAGGACATCCCCTTCGAACGCCTGGTCGAACACCTCAACCCGACCCGCACCCCCGCCCGCCACCCGCTCTTCCAGACCGTCGTCACCCTGAACGCGGAGCGGGACGGCGACCTCGCCTTCGGCGCCGCGGTGGGCACCCCGGTCGAGGTCGGCGAGGCCCAGGCCCAGTTCGACCTCAACTTCAACTTCGTCGAGCGGCTCGCGGCCGACGGCACCTGCCTGGGCGTCCGCGCCGCCGTCGACTACGCGGCCGACCTCTTCGACCACGCCACCGCCGTCTCCCTCGCCGAACGGCTGGTGCGCGTCCTGCGCGCCGCCGTGGCCACCCCGGACGCGCCGATCGGCGGCATCGAGATCCTCGACCCGGCCGAGCGCGAGCAGCTGCTCACCGGCTGGAACGGGCCGGCCGCGCCGGTCGCCGAGCAGAGCCTGCCCCGGCTGTTCGAGGCCCAGGCCGCCGCCACCCCCGAGGCCCTCGCCCTGGTCTCCGGTACCGAGCGGCTCGACTACGCCGAACTGAACGACCGCGCCAACCGGCTCGCCGCCCTGCTGCTGGAGCGCGGCCTGACCACCGAACAGCCGGTCGCGGTGCTGATGGAGCGCTCCGCCGGGCTGCTCACCGCCGTCCTCGCGATCGCCAAGGCGGGCGGCACCTACGTCCCGCTGGACGACCGCTACCCGCTGGACCGGCTCCAGCACATCCTCGCCGACACCCGCACCGGCCTGCTGCTCGTCGACCCGGCCCACCAGGGCCACCCGGTGCTCGCCACCGAGGACTTCGCCACCGTCGAGGTCACCGGGGCGCTGCTCGCCGAGGCCCCCGCGGCGGGCAACCCGGCCGTGCCGGTCCTGCCGGGCCAGCTGGTCTACGTGATGTACACCTCGGGCTCGACCGGGGTACCCAAGGGCGTCGCCGTCACCCACCGCAACGTGGTGGACCTGCTGGGCAACCCGCACTTCCGGGCCGGCCACCACGAGCGCGTGCTGCTGCACTCGCCCACCGCCTTCGACGCCTCCACCACCGAGATCTGGGCGCCGCTGGTCACCGGCGGGGCGATCGTGCTCGCCGAACCCGGCGAGCTGGACATCCGCCGCCTCGCCGAGACCATCACCACCCACCGGGTGACCCTCGTCCAGGCTCCGTCCGGCCTGCTGCGGCTGATGGCCGACGAGAACCCGGCCGCCTTCCGGCACGTCCGGCAGGTGTGGACCGGCGGCGACGTCGTCCCGCCGGAGTCCGTCCGCCGGCTCCACCGGGCCTGCCCGGACACCTCCGTGGTCGCGGTGTACGCGCCCACCGAGACCACCGCCATCAAGACCACCTTCACCATGAGCCCGGGCGAGCCCGTCCCCGCCGTGGTGCCGATCGGCCGCCCGCTGGCCAACACCCGGCCGTACGTGCTGGACACCGCGCTGCACCCGGTGCCGGCCGGTGTGGCCGGCGAGCTGTACATCGCCGGGGCCGGCCTGGCCCGCGGCTACGTCGGCCGCCCCGGCCTGACCTCCGAGCGCTTCGTGGCCTGCCCGTTCGGCGAGCCCGGCAGCCGGATGTACCGCACCGGCGACCTGGTCCGCTGGACGGCATGGGGGTCCCCCCGGCCGGAGGCTGGGGGAGGCGTGCTGGAGTTCCTCGGCCGGGCCGACGACCAGGTGAAGATCCGCGGCTTCCGGATCGAACTCGGCGAGGTGGAGGGCGCGTTCACCGCCCTGCCCGCCGTCGGCCAGGCCTTCGCCGTGGTCCGCGAGGACCAGCCCGGCGACAAGCGCCTGGTGGTGTACGCCACCGGCCGGGGCACTCCCGCCGAGCTGCGTGCCGCCGTCGCCGACAGCCTGCCCAGCTACATGCTCCCGGCCGCCGTGGTCGTCCTCGACGCCCTCCCGGTGACCGCCAACGGCAAGGTGGACCGCCGCGCCCTGCCCGCCCCCGACTACACCGGGGCGACCGAGGGCCGTGCCCCGCGCACCGACACCGAGCGCGCGCTCTGCGAACTCTTCACCGACGTCCTCGGGTTGGACCGGATCGGGATCGACGACAGCTTCTTCGACCTGGGCGGCCACTCGCTGCTCGCCACCAAGCTGGTCAGCCGCATCCGCACCGCGCTCGGCACCGAACTGCCCGTCCGGGCGCTGTTCGACGCCCCCAGCGTGGCCGCACTGGCCGCCGCACTGCCCACCCCGGGCGCCGCCCGTCCGGCCCTGCGGCCGGTCGAGCGGCCCGAGCGCGTCCCGCTCTCCCCCGCGCAGCAACGCCTGTGGTTCATCGACCAGTTCGAGGGTCCGAGCGCGCTCTACAACACCCCGTGCGCGGTCCGGCTCACCGGCCGGGTCGACGCCGGCGCCCTCCAGGCGGCCCTGGCGGACGTGCTCGACCGCCACGAGGTGCTGCGCACCGTCTACCCGACCACCGACGGACAGCCGCACCAGCTGCTCCTGGAGAACCCCGAACTCCCGCTGCGCACCGCGCCGGTGGCCACCGAGGAGGAGCTCCGGACGGCCCTGGCCGAGGCCGGGTCGGAGGTCTTCGACCTCGCCCGCGACCTGCCGGTGCGCGCCACCCTGCTCTCGCTGCCGCACGACGAGCACGTCCTGCTGGTCCTGATGCACCACATCGCCACCGACGGCTGGTCCGTGGTCCCGCTGCTGCGCGACCTCGCCGAGGCCTACGAGGCCCGCCGCGCCGGCACCGCCCCCGACTGGCGGCCGCTGCCGGTGCAGTACGCCGACTACACCCTCTGGCAGCACGAACTGCTCGGCACCGACGAGCAGCCCAGCGCCCTGCTGACCGACCAACTCGCCTACTGGCAGCGCACCCTGGCCGACCTCCCGGAGGAGCTGACGCTCCCCTTCGACCGCCACCGCACCGCCGCCCCGAGCCGCCGCGGCGCCGCGGTGGAACTCCGGATGGACGCCGGACTCCACGCCTCCCTGGTCGAGTTGGCGCAGCAGAGCCGGTCCAGCGTGTTCATGGTGATGCAGGCCGCACTGGCCACCACGCTGGGCCGGATCGGCGCGGGCACCGACCTGCCGATCGGCACCGTGGTGGCCGGCCGCACCGACGAGGCGCTGGAGGACCTGGTCGGCTTCTTCGTCAACACCCTGGTGCTGCGCACCGACACGTCCGGCGACCCGAGCTTCCGGGAGCTCGTGGAGCGCGTCCGGGTCGCCACCCTGGACGCCTTCGAGCACCAGGACGTGCCCTTCGAGCGGCTGGTCGAGCTGCTCAACCCGGTGCGCTCGACCGCCCGCCACCCGCTCTGCCAGGTGATGCTGACCTCCGGCGGCGACGCCGGGGAGATCAGCCTCGGCGGCCTGCCCGGCCGGGTCGAGCAACTGGACTCGGACCTCGCCAAGTTCGACCTGACCTTCGCCTTCAGCGAGAGCTTCGACGCGGCCGGGGCGCCCGCCGGACTGGGCCTGACGGTGGAGTACGCCGTCGACCTGTTCGACCGGGCCACCGCCGAGGCGACGGCCGCCCGCTTCGAGCGCGCCCTGCGCGCGGTGCTGGCCGATCCGGACCAGCGGGTGGGCCGGGTCGAGGTGCTGGCGCCCCAGGAGCGGGAGCAGCTGCTCACCGGCTGGAACGACACCCGGGAGGACCTCCCGCTCGGCACCTTCCCGGCGCTCTTCGAGGCGCAGGCCGCCGCCCGCCCGGACGCCGTCGCACTCTCCTTCGACGCCGTGCAGGTCACCTACCGCGAGCTGAACGAGCGCGCCAACCGCTTCGCCCGGCTGCTGATCGAGCACGGTGCGGGCCCCGAGCGGTTCGTCGCGATCGCCCTGGAACGCTCGATCGACCTGATCGTCGCCCAGCTCGCCGTGCTCAAGGCCGGCGCGGTCTTCCAGCCGCTGGACCCGCGCTACCCGGCCGACCGGATCGCCTACATGCTGGACGACGCCGAGCCCGCGCTGGTCCTCACCAGCAAGGCGCTGGCCGACGGCCTGCTCGCCGACAGCACCGTCCCGCGGCTGCTGATCGAGGACCTGGACGCCTCCGGCCACCCGGCGCACGACCTCACCGACACCGCGATCACCCCGCACTCGGCCGCGTACGTCATCTACACCTCGGGCTCCACCGGCCGCCCCAAGGGCGTGGTGGTGACCCACACCGGCCTCGCCGCCATGGTGGAGGGCCAGCGCCGGGGCCTGGCCGTCACCCCGGACAGCCGGGTGCTGCTGTTCGCCTCGCCGTCCTTCGACGCGGCCGTCTGGGAGCTGGGCATGGCGCTGCTCACGGGCGCCCGGGCCGTCCTCGGCGACGCCGACCGGCTGCTGCCCGGCCCCGCGCTGACCGAGCTGATCGCCGAACAGGGCGTCACCCACCTGACCCTGCCGCCGACCGCGCTGGCCGTCCTCGCCCCGGACGCGCTGCCGCGGGGCGCCACCCTGGTGGTGGCCGGCGAGGCCTGCCCGCCCGACCTGGTCGAGCACTGGTCGGCGCGGCTGCGGATGGTCAACGCCTACGGCCCGACCGAGTCCACCGTCTGCGCCAGCATGAGCAGTCCGCTCAGCGGCCGGACCGCCCCGCCGATGGGCCGGCCCGTGCCGGACACCCGGCTGTACGTCCTGGACGCCGCGCTCCAGCCCGTCCCGGCCGGGGTCGAGGGCGAGCTGTACATCGCGGGCGCCGGCCTGGCCCGCGGCTACCTCAACCGGCCGGGCCAGAGCGCCGAGCGCTTCGTCGCCGACCCGTACGGCGCCCCCGGCAGCCGGATGTACCGCTCGGGCGACCTGGTCCGGCGCCAGGCCGACGGCACCCTGGAGTACCTCGGCCGCACCGACCACCAGGTCAAGGTCCGCGGCTTCCGGATCGAGCCCGGTGAGATCGAGGCCGTGCTCGCCCGGCACCCGTCCCTGGCCCAGGCGTTCGTACTGGTCCGGGAGGACCGCCCGGGCGACCGCCGGCTGGTCGGCTACGCCGTCGCCCACCCGGGCCGGACGGTCGACCAGGCCGTGCTGCGGGCCCACGTCGGCGCGTCCCTGCCGGACTACATGGTGCCCTCGGCGATCGTCGCCCTGGACGCCCTGCCGCTGACCGCCAACGGCAAGGTCGACCGCAAGGCCCTGCCGGCCCCCGACACCACCTGGCTCGGCTCCGGGCGGGCGCCCGCGACGCCCCGGGAGGAGCTGCTCTGCGGTCTGTTCGCCGACCTGCTCGGGCTGGAGAAGGTCGGGGTGGACGACAACTTCTTCGAGCTGGGCGGGCACTCGCTGCTGGCCAGCCGGCTGGTCGCGGACCTGCGCGAACTGGTCGGCGAGGGCGAGCAGCTCGGCGTCCGCGCGGTGTTCGAGGCACCGACCGTCGCCCGGCTGGCCGAGCGGCTCGACCAGGGCCCGGCCGCCGAGAGCTTCCCCGTCCTGCTGCCGATCCGCACCCGCGGCTCGCGCCCGCCGCTGTTCTGCGTCCACCCGGCCGCCGGCATCAGCTGGGTCTACACCGGCCTGCTGCGCCACCTCGACGCCGAGCAGCCGATCTACGGCCTCCAGGCCCCCGGCCTGGCCGATCCGGCCGCGCAGCCGGCGTCCGTCGCGGAGCTGGCCCGGACCTACCTGGCACGGATCCGCGCCGTCCGCCCCGAGGGCCCGTACGCCCTGCTCGGCTGGTCCTTCGGCGGGGCCGTCGCCCACGCGATCGCCGCGCTGCTGCGCGAACAGGGCGAGGAGGTCCGGCTGCTGGCCCTGCTGGACGCCTACCCGGGCACCGGCGAGCCGGGGCCCGAGCAGTGGCGGGACGACCCGGCGCAGCTCGCGGTGATCCTCGACTCGCTCGGCCACCCGGCCGGGGAGATCACCGCCTGGCCGGCGGACGAGGACGGCTACGCCGCACTCGTCCGGGACGGCGAGGGCCCGCTCGCCGGTCTCAGCGGCGCCGGGGTGGCCCGGGTGGTCTCGGTCTTCCAGGCCAACGCCGAGCTGTCCCACACGCTCCCGCTGCCCGGCTACGACGGCGACGCAGTGTTCTTCACCGCCGCCAAGGAGCGGCCGGCCGACGCCCCCGACCCGGAGAGCTGGCGCCCGCACCTGGGCGGTCGGCTCGACGTCCACGAGGTGCCGAGCACCCACGGCGCGATGACGAGCTCCGAAGCGCTCGCCGTCATCGGCCCGGTGCTCGCCGCCCGCCTGACTCCCTGACCCGTCCGCCCTGCCGACCCACCGACTCGACACCCCTACCGACCGCAGGCGACCGACCTGCGCACACCACGCGGACCACACCCGGTCCGCCCACGGAGAAACGGACACCACCATGACCACTGCGGCCATCCCCGACACCTGGCGTGGCATCACCCCGTCGCCGATCACCTCGACCGACGCCTACAACGGCTTCATCGCCGCCAACGTGATCTTCGCGCTGGACCGGATCGGCCTGCTGGAGACGATCGGGCGCGGCGAGCCGCTCTCGGCCGCCGAGGCCACCGCCCGGGCCGGCGACACCGCCCGCACCGAGGCCGTGCTGCGCGCCGCCGCCGACTACGGCTACCTCAAGGCCGACGGCGACGCCTACCTGCCCACCGAGGCGGGCCTGGAGATCGCCGCCGCGCGCGGCTACTTCACCTGGGCCGTCGGCGGCTACCACGACGTGTTCGGCCGCGCCGGCCACCTGAGCGCCGGCACCCACCGCTACAACGAGGACGTCTTCCGCGACGAGGCGATGGTCGCCCTCGGCTCCGCCCAGTGCGACCAGTCGCTGTTCGCCGCGCAGCTGACCGACGTCCTCGACGGCATCGACTTCCGCACCATCGCCGATCTGGGCTCCGGCACCTCCGCCCGGGTGCGCCGCGTGGTCTCGCAGCGCGAGGGCAGCCGGGGCCTGGGCATCGACATCAGCCGTCCGGCCACCGACATCGCCCGCCGCGACATCGCCGAGGCCGGCATGCAGGACCGGGTCACCGCCGTCCGCGCGGACGTGCTGGGCCTGCTCGGCACCCAGATCGACAACGACGCCGAGGCCGCCGAGGTGGCCGAGGTCGACACCGTGATGAGCTTCTTCCTGCTGCACGACCTGCTGGCCGACCCGGCCACCCGCTCCTCGATCTTCACCCGGATGCGGGAGGCCTTCCCGAAGGCCCGCACCTTCGTCCTCGGCGACACCATGCTGCGCGACCCGGGCACCTCCGACGGCGCCCAGCCGGTCTTCTCGGTCGGCTTCGAGCTGGCGCACGCGATGATGGGCGTCCCGCTGCACACCAAGGCGACCTACGAGCAGCTCTTCACCGAGGCCGGCCTGCGGATCGACCGCGTCGAGGCGCTGGCCACCCCGCACTCCTGGCTCTACGTCCTCCAGGCCGACTGATGGCCGCCCCGTCGACCGCCAGATACCTGCTGGCGCAGAACGAGCACCCGTACCCTCCGCTGCCGTCGGTGCTGGCCGCGCTGGCCGAGGCCGGTGCCGATCTGCACCGCTACCCGGACTTCCGCCCGGAGCGGATCGCCGGGATCGTCGCCGCCTGGCAGGGCGTCCCGGCCGGCCAGGTCGTGGTCGGCCACGGCTCGGCGGGCGTGGCACTGGACCTCTTCCACACGGTGGTCGAGCCCGGCGACAACGTGGTGCACTCGGAGCCCTGCTTCGATGCGTACCCGCTGTTCTGCGAGATCGCCCGGGCCGAGGCCCGCCCGGTCCCGCTCGGCCCCGACGCCCGGCACGACCTGGCCGCGATGGCCGAGCGGATGGACGGGCGCACCCGGATCGTCGTGCTGTGCAACCCGCACAACCCGACCGGCACGGTCTACTCCTGGGCCGAACTGACGGAGTTCTTCCGCCGGGTGCCGTCCACCGCGCTGATCCTGCTCGACGAGGCGTACGTCGACTTCGCCCAGGACTGGCAGGCCCCGGACGTACCGGCCCGGATCGCCGAGTGGCCGAACCTGGTGGTGCTGCGCACCCTGTCCAAGTCGCACGGCATCGCCGCGCTGCGGATCGGCTACGCACTGGCGGAGGAGTCCGTGGCCCAGCGGGTGCGGGACCACCAGGTGCCGTACGCGGTGAACCGGCTCCAGGAGGCAGGCCTGCTCGCCGCCGTCGCCGCCGGGGACGAGATGGCGCGGCGGATCGCCGAGATCACCGCGGAGCGGGAACGCACCCGGGCCGAACTGCTGCGGCTCGGCTGGACGGTGGCGCCCAGCGTCACCAACTTCCTGTGGGTCGACGCCCCCGGCGACCAGCTCCCGCTGCGCGCGGAGCTGGAGCGCCTGGGCGTGGCCGTCCGCTACTACCCCGGCCAGGGCATCCGGGTCGCCATCGGCGAGAAGGACGCCAACGACGCGCTGATCGAGGGCTTCGCCGCCGTCGCACCGCTCGCCCCGGCCCACCCCGTCGCACCCTGACCGCCCGGCGCCCTGAGCACCCGGCGCCCTGAGCACCCCGCGTGCGTCAGGGCACACTCCGGGCACCCTGCACCCCCCGCACACCCCCGCACACCCCGAAGCGCCGTCGGCGCAGCGAAGGAACCGCCATGCACCCGCTGTTGGCCCGCCCGGAGTTCCGGCGCTACCTCGCCGGGCAGACCCTGTCCGTCCTCGGTGACAGCGCCCTCTCCATCGCCCTCGGCATCTGGGCCAAGGTGCTGACCGGCAGCAACTCCGCCGCCGGTCTGGTGCTGTTCTGCTTCTCCGCGCCACTGCTGCTGCTGCCGCTCGGCGGCCTGCTCGCCGACCGGGTCCGCCGCAAGCCGCTGCTGGTCGGGGTCAACCTGGCGGTGGCGGTGTCGCTGCTGCCGCTGCTGCTGGTCGACGGCCGGGACACGGTCTGGATCATCTACTGCACCGCCACGGTCTGCGGCCTGGCCGGGGCCGTCCTGGCCCCGGCGCAGAGCGCGCTGCTGCGCAGCATCCTGACGGAGCGTCAGGACTTCGGTGCGGCGGCCGGGCTGACCCAGAGCGCCCGGGCCGGCACCACCCTGGTGGCGCCGCTGCTCGGCTCGGGCCTCTACGGCTGGTTCGGCGGGCACGTGGTGGCCGTGGCCGACCTCGGCGTGCTGCTGCTGGCCGCACTGAGCTTCCTCACCCTGCGGGTGGAGGAGGTCAAGCCGGAGCCTTCGGGCCTACGGTGGCGCACCGAGGTGCTGGCGGGCTTCGTCCACCTGCGCGGTTCGGTCGGGCTACGGCCGCTGGTGGTGGCCACCGCCTCCGCCGGCTTCGTGCTGAGCCTGCTCCAGCCGGTGCTGTTCGCGCTGACCCAGCACGGGCTGCACCGCTCGCCGCAGTTCCTCGGCGTGCTGGAGACCACCGAGGCCGTCGGCGCGCTGGGCGGCTCGGTCGTCGGCGGTCTGCTGATCGGCCGGCTCGGGCCGCGCCGGACGGTCATGGCGGGGTCGGCGGTGTTCGGCCTCGGAACGGTCCTGCTGCTCACCCCGTCGCTGTACGTGGTCTCGGCCGGCCTGGTGATCGCGGGCGCGGGCATCCCGGCCGCCCTGGTCGGGCTCGCCACCGCCGCCCAGGCCTCCACCCCGCCGCAGCTGATGGGGCGTGCCCAGGCCGCCGTCAACCTCTCGCTCACCGCGCCGCAGGCACTGGCCGTCGGCGTCGGCTCCGGCCTGGTGGCCGCCCTGGACTTCCGGGTGGTGCTGGGCGTGATGGTGGTCGGCGCGCTGCTCTCGGCCACCCACCTGATCGGCAAGCCGGAGGCCCCGACGGAGCCCCCGGAGACCGAGCCCGAGAACGAGGGCGAGGGCGACGGCGACGGCGACGGCGAGGGCCCGGCCGAGCCTGAGGACACCAAGGACCTCCAGTCCACCTGACCGGCGCCGGTACGCCCGCACCACCCCGAACATCCGCACCACCCCGCACGTCCGCTCACCTGATCACCCCTCAGCACCTCCCGTCCTCCTCACGAGAGAGCTCTTGCGATGACCGACCGTTCCTCTCCCGCCGTGACCCCGATCCCCGTCGAGCTGGACCACGTCGAGTTCTACGTGGCCGACCTGGGCACCGAGACCGCCAAGCTGACCACGGAGTACGGCTTCGAGCTGCTCGTCCCGCCGACCGAGCGCGGCGAGGCCGCCGAGCGCTGCCTCTCCGCGCTGGTCGGCCAGGCCGGCATCCGGCTGCTGATCACCCAGCCGCTGGCCGCCGGACACCCGGCCACCGACTACCTGGAGCGCCACGGCGACGGCGTGGGCGCCCTCGGCCTGCGGGTACCGGACGCCGTCGACGCGTACCGCACGCTGACCGCCCGCGGCGCCGCCGCCCTGCGCGAGCCGCAGGCCGAGGACGGCTGCGTCACCGCGGTCGTCGACGCCTTCGGCGACGTGGTGCACACCCTGATCGAGCGCGGCCCCGAGGCCACGGCCGGCCGCATCCCCGGCCTGCCGGACCCGGCCCCGCTGACCGGCGAGGGCGAGGTCGGCCTGCGCTCCGTCGACCACTTCGCGGTCCTGGTCCCGTTCGGCGAACTGCGCAAGACCGAGCACCGCTACCACGAGGTCTTCGGCTTCCGGACGATCTTCGAGGAGCGGGTCGAGGTCGGCGCGCTCGGCATGGACTCGGCCGTCGTGCAGAGCGCCGACCGCAGCGTCACGCTCACCCTGATCGAGCCGCTCACCGCGGACGCGAGCGGCCAGATCGCCTCCTTCCTGGCCGGCCACGACGGCGCCGGCGTGCAGCACGTCGCCTTCGCCGCCGAGGACGCGGTGCACTCCGTCTCCACCATGGCCGAGCGCGGCGTGCCGTTCCTGCGCACCCCGCAGACCTACTACGACGCGCTGCCCGCCCGCCTGACGCCGCTGCGGCACTCCTTCGAGCAGCTGCGCGAGCTGAACCTGCTGGTCGACCAGGACCACGACGGCCAGCTGTTCCAGATCTTCACCCGCTCCCAGCACCCGCGGAACACCTACTTCTTCGAGGTGATCGAGCGCATCCGGGCCCGCAACTTCGGCAGCAACAACATCCGCGCCCTCTACGAGGCCGTGGAGCTCCAGCGCAACGCCAGCGAAGTGGCCGGATGAGCGCGTCCGTCCGCAGCGAACCCCGGACCGGCCCGGCCGACGGGCGCCCGGCACTCTGCGTCGCGGAGTACGCCGACCGGGCCCGGGCCGTGCTCGCGCCCGAGGTCTGGGAGTGGCTGGAGGGCGGCGCGGAGCGCGAGCTGACCCTCGCCGCCAACCGGACCGCCTTCGACCGGGTGGCCCTGGTGCCGCGGGTGCTGGCCGACGTCAGCACCCGGGACACCGCCGCCACCCTGGTACGCAGCCGGGCCGCCCTGCCGGTGGCGGTGGCACCCGTCGCCTACCACCGGCTGTTCCACCCCGAGGGCGAGCTGGCCTCGGCCCGTGCCTCGGCCGCCGCGGGCGTGCCGTTCACCGTCGGCACGCTCAGCAGCGTCGGCTTCGAGGAGCTGGCGAAGACCGGCGCCACGCTCTGGTTCCAGCTGTACTGGCTGCGCGACCGCGGCCGGCTGCTCGACCTGGTCAGGGCGGCCGAGGAGGCCGGCAGCGAGGCCCTGGTGGTCACCGCCGACGTGCCGTACATGGGCCGCCGGCTGCGCGACGCCAGGAACGCCTTCGCGCTGCCCGCGGACGTCCGCGCGGCGCTGCTGGAGGGCGGCGCCGCCGGTCGGGCGCACGAATCCACCACCGCCGTCTCGGCGGTGGCCGCGCACACCGCCGAGCTGCTCTCCCCCGGCGTCACCTGGGCCGACCTGGAGTGGCTGCGCGGGCAGACCGAGCTGCCGCTGGTGGTCAAGGGCGTGCTCGACCCGGCCGACGCGCAGCGGGCCGCCGGGATCGGCGCCGCGGCCGTGGTGGTCTCCAACCACGGCGGCCGCCAGCTCGACCGGGCCGTTCCCGCGGTGACGGTCCTGCCCGCCGTCGCCGAGGCGCTGGCCGGCCGGGACTGCCAGGTGCTGATGGACAGCGGGGTGCGCGGCGGCTCGGACGTGCTCACCGCGCTGGCCCTCGGCGCCTCCGGGGTACTGCTCGGACGTCCGCTGATCTGGGGCCTGGCGGCCGGCGGCGAGGCGGGCTGCACCGAGGTCCTCGACCTGCTCGCCGCCGAGCTGCGGCACGCGCTCGGCCTCGCGGGCTGCGCCGACCTGCGGGCCGCCGCCGAGCTGCGCACCACCACCCTGCCCTGCCCCACCTGGAGCACCCCGTGACCACCGTCGCCGCACCGCACGACCTGCTCCTCGCAGGCCTGCACACCTCCCTCGCCGACCCGGCGATGACCTCGATGAACCTGCTCAACGAGATCTCCATCCGCTACCCGCAGGCGGTCTCCTTCGCGGCCGGCCGCCCGGCCGAGCAGTTCTTCGAGCCGGACGCCGTCCACCGCCACCTGGACCGCTACCTCGACCACCTGCGCACCGAGCGCGGGCTGACCGAGGAGGCGGCCCGCCGGCAGGTGCTCCAGTACGGGCGGACCAAGGGGATCATCCACGACCTGATCGCCACCCACCTCTCGACGGACGAGGGCATCGAGGTGCCCGCCGAGTCGATCGTGGTGACGGTGGGCTGCCAGGAGGCGATGTTCCTGGTGCTGCGGGCGCTGCGCCGCGGCCCCGAGGACGTGGTGCTGGCCGTCTCCCCCACCTACGTGGGGCTGACCGGCGCGGCGCTGCTGGCCGACCTGCCGGTGCGCGCGGTGGCCGACGGCCCGGACGGCGTGGACCTCGCCGACCTGCGCCGCCGGCTGGCCGCCGCCCGGGCCGAGGGGCTGCGCCCGCGGGCGCTCTACCTGGTGCCGGACGTGGCCAACCCGAGCGGGGCCAGCCTGCCGCTGGAACTGCGCCGGGAGCTGCTGGAACTGGCGGCCGAGGAGGACTTCCTGCTGCTGGAGGACAACCCGTACTGCGTCTTCGCCGGCGAGGAACGGCTGCCCTCGCTCAAGGCGCTGGACACCGCGCGGCGGGTGGTCCACCTCGGCTCCTTCGCCAAGACGGCCCTGCCGGGTGCCCGGGTCGGGTACGTGGTGGCGGACCAGCTGGTGGCGGACGGGCGGGGCGCCGAAGTGCTGTTCGCCGACCTGCTCGGCATGATCAAGAGCATGACCACGGTGAACACCTCACCGATCGCCCAGGCCGTGATCGGCGGCGCGCTGCTGGAGCACGACTACAGCCTGCGGGCCGCCAACACCGAGGTGGCCGCGCTCTACCGGCGCAACCTCTCGCTGGTGCTGGAGGGTCTGGCCCGGCGCTTCCCGCCCGGCAGCGGGGTGACCTGGAACGAGCCGCGCGGCGGGTTCTTCCTGGTGCTCACGGTGCCGTGCGTGGTGGACGACGCGCTGCTCGAACGCTCGGCCTCGGAGTACGGGGTGATCTGGACGCCGATGTCGCACTTCTACCCGGGAGCGGGCGGCGAGCACCAGCTGCGGCTCTCCGTCAGCCAGGTCGACCCGGCCACCCTCGACCGGGGGCTGGACGGGCTGGCCGCGCTGCTCGCCGCGCAGTCCTGACCCGCCCGGAAGGGGCGTCCCACCCGGGGCGCCCCTTCCGGCATGCGTCCACTCCGAGGTGACGGTGCGCTTCGGCCCCGCTACGCCGGGGCAGCATCCCGGCGCAAGCACCGCAGACCCACCGAGGAGGACGCATGCCGCACGACGAGAACCAGCCCGCCGGCGACCGGTCGGCGACGGCCGCGGAGGAGGGCCTGCGCCGCTCGGCCGCCTTCCTCATCGACGAGGCGCTCGGCTTCGTCTTCCCCGCGGCCCTGCGCGCGGCCGCCGACACCGGGGTGGCCGACGCCCTCGCGGACGGCCCGGCCACCCCCGCCGAACTCGCCGCCGCCACCGGCACGGACGCCCGCAACCTGTACCGGGTGCTGCGCCTGCTCGCCACCCGGAACGTGGTGGCCGAGGACGAGCACGGCCGCTTCACGCTGACCGAGACCGGGCAGGCGCTGCGCAGCGACGTCCCGTACTCCGCGCGCAACGCGGTGCGGATGCTCACCGACCGCACCTTCTGGCTGCCGGCGGAGCGGATGGCCCACTGTCTCACCGAGGGCAGCACGGCCTTCGACTCCGTCTTCGGCATCCCGTTCTTCGACCACTTCGCCCGGGACGAGGAGACCGCCGCCGTCTTCCACGTCGGCATGGCGGCGATGTCCGACCCGGAGAACGCGGTCATCGCGGCCGCCTACGACTTCCCGCGGACCGGCACGGTGGTGGACGTCGGCGGTGGCCACGGCGGCCTGCTGCTGGAGGTGCTGCGCCGCAACCCCGGCCTGGAGGGCGTGCTCCACGACCGCGCCCACGTCCTGGCCGGCCACCGGCTGGACGGCGACAAGGAGATCGCGGGCCGCTGGAGCACGGCGGAGGGCGACTTCTTCGCCGCCGTGCCCGCCGGTGACGTCCACCTCCTCAAGCGGATCACCCACGACTGGGACGACGACCAGTGCGTCACCCTGCTGAGCCACTGCCGGCGCGTCCTGCGCCCCGGCGGCCGGATCCTGGTCCTGGACGCCGTGGTCCCCCGGGACAACGCTCCCCACCAGGCCAAGACCCTGGACCTGATGATGATGGCCTCGCTCACCGGCCGCGAGCGCACCGAGGCGGACTTCGCGGAGCTGCTCGGCCGGGCCGGCCTGCGCCTGTCCAGGATCCTGCCCACCTCGACGGTGCTCTCGGTGGTCGAAGCCGTTTCCGCCTGACGTCACGTCACGTTCACGTCGATTCAGGTTTATTGCAGCCATCCCAACGTCCTGGCCCTGCCGCACCACCTCGGGTTTTCGACTGATGAACAGTCAATCTTGGCCGAAATCAGGCTCGTTGACCCCATCGTTATTGAAAGACCCCTCGACAGGTTGTTATGGTCACGAACTGTCGTGACCAAGTCAGCCATGTGAGGGGACGATCATGGACGAGTCGAGGCAGCGCCCGGACGGCCGACGGCCTGCGGGTGGCGGCGACCTCACCCCGGAGGCCCGGGCCGAGGACGGCACCGGGTGGTCGCTCGTCCCGGTCGCGATGCTGCGCCACGCCGGCTACCCGCTCTCCCTGCTGGACCGCGTCGTCGACCCGGCGACCGCCCGGGCCGCCGACGCGGTGCTCGCCCTGCGTGACGAAGCCGTCGAGCTGGGGCGGCAGTTGAAGGCCGCCCTGCGCGCGGAGCAGGCCGGCACCCGGGGCGACCTCGCCTCCGGGGTCGGTATGCTCCGCCCCTTCCCTCCCGCCGACCTCGCCCGGCTGGAAGCCGAACTCGGCCCGGCCGCCCTGGACTCGGCCAAGCGCTACCAGGACGCGGCGCAGACCCTGGACGGCCACTGGGCGGCCTTCGAGCAGGAGCACGGAGCGGCCCTCGCCCGCGCCCGCCGGGCCGTCGTGGACCTGTTCCGCGAGCCCTCCCTCCAGCAGGTCCTGCTGCTGTCGAACGACGCCCGGTTCGAGGAGTTCACCGCCTGGATCGCCGCCGGCGGCGCCGGGTCGGACGGACACGTCAAGCGGATGACCGACCTGCTCGCCATGTACCTCCAGCGGGTCACCACCAAGAACGAGACCCACTCGCACTTCGGCCCCCTCGCCGTCGCCCGGACGGCACCGGAGGCCACCACCGCCGGCGTCACCTGGTCCACCGGCCCGCTGCGCCGGACCGCCCTGCTCAGCCACTGGGCGGGCGAGGCGATGGCCGAGGTCTTCAGTGCCCGGCCGGAGACCTTCGAGACGGTGCGCCCCCGCCGGCGCCCGCTCGCCTTCGCCGACGGCCCCCTGGTCCGGCTGTACGCGTTCGAGACCACCACCGGCATGCCGGACGGCTGGCGCTTCGTCGCGGTGAAGTCCGACACCTTCGACGCGCACCGCTCCTGGCTCTGGGATCGCTGCGACGGCGAGCGCACGGTGGCGCAGCTGCGTGCCGCCTGGGCCGAGCGCCCGGACCGCCCGGCCGACCGGACCTTCGACCGGGTGCTGGCCGAACTCGTCGACCAGGACTGGCTGATCGGGCGCTGGGAGATCCCGATCGGGTCCACCGACGTGCTGCGCTCGCTCGCCGGGCACCTGGCCGAGGACTCCCCCGACCTCGCCGTGGTGCGCCGCTTCGAGGACGGGCTGCGCCGCTTCGCCGAGGGCCCGGTGGCGCAGCGCGCGGCCCTGCTCGCCGAGCTCAAGGAGACCTTCGAGGAGGTCACCGGGTCTGCGGCCAACCGCTCCGAGGGCCGGCACTACGCCGACCGCAGCATCCTCTACGAGGAGGCGTACAGCCCGGTCGGGGACGTCGTCCTCGGCCCGGACGTCACCGGGCTGATCGGCCGCGAGCTGTCCGTGGTCTACGACCTGACGCTGCTCGTCCCCCGGCTGCGCATCCGCCGCGAACTGGCGATCCTGCACGGCTGGATGGCGCGGCGCTTCGGCCTCGGCACGCCCGTACCGCTGCCGGACTTCTACGCCGCCTTCTTCGCCGACAAGCCGCAGCTCGCCGTGGAGTGCGAGGAGGTCGACCGGGAGATCACGGCGCTCGACCGGGAGGTCGTCGCCCTGCTGCTGGACGGCGCCGAGGACGGCCGGCACGAGAGCGTCGTCGACCGGGCCCGGCTGGAGGAACTGCTCGCCCGCCACCCGGACACCCCGCCCGCGCTGTGCAACCCGGACGTCATGCTCGCCGCGCCGGACGCGGCCGCGATCGGACGCGGCGACTTCCTCGCCGTCGTGGGCGACTGCCACGCCGTGCGCGAGGCGCTCACCCACTCCAGCTTCGCCCCGATGCTCCAGGCCGAGGCGCCCGAACTCCTCGACGAGGTCCACGCCCGGTACCGGGGGCTGCTAGACGAGGACGAGGTGCTGGTCGACCTCTCCCGCTCGCACCCCGACAAGACCGGCGCCCAACTCACCTACCCCTGCCCGGACCTGGAGGTGTACGGGCTCTCCCCGAAGGCCCGAGGCGACGTCCTCCAGCCGGGCCGGCTGTACCTGGTGGCCACCGCCGACCGGGTGGAGCTGCGCGCCCACGGCCTGGCCGGCCGGCTGAAGCTGCTCGCCCCGCTGGCGGGCGGCCCCAGCATCCGCCAGGACCCGCTCTCCCCGTTCGCCTTCCCCCGGCACTTCGGCGGCGTCGGCATCCGCGACCGGGACCGCGACCACGTGCCCCGCATCCGCTGCGGCCGGATCGTGCTGCACCGGGAGCGCTGGCGCATCCCCGCCGAGGCCCTGCGCGGCTGGAGCCCCGGCGTCCACCGGTCCAAGGGCGACGCCCCCGAGTTCGCCGCCGCCCGCCGGCTGCGCCGCGAGCTCGGTCTGCCGCGCCACGGCTTCCTGAAGATCCCCGGCGAGCCGAAACCGGTCTACGTCGACTGGGACTCGCCCCTCATCGTCCGGCAGGTCTTCCGGCTCGCCCGGAAGACGGCCAGCCCCCTGGAGTTCAGCGAAATGCTCCCCGCCCCGGAGCACCTCTGGCTCGACATCGACGGAGAACGTCACACCAGCGAGCTGCGCTGTGCGGTCTTCTCGCATCGTCCCCACTGAGTGCTCCACGTCGAGGCCCACGCCCTCACCGACCGAAGGCACCGCCATGACCAAGAGCTGCATCGTCCAGTTGCCCTTCCCCTCCAGCCACGACCCCGACCCGAACCTCGCGCGCTACTACGACGACTACGACCGGCGCTTCCGGGCCCTGCTGCCCGAGTACTTCATCCCGTCCGACGGCCTGTGGGAGATGCCTCTGTGGGTCGCCCACCTGACCGCCCTGCTGAACACCGCGGGCCTCGACTCCGTCTTCCGCGACCTGTCCAGGACCCCGGCCGAACCGGAGGACTGCGCCGAGCCGCTGCTGGAGGCGACCGCCGCCGGCGACCTGGTCCTGATGTCCCCGCTCGCCCAGAACCTCCGCCTCGCGCTGGAGGTGGCCAAGCGGCTGGAGCACGCCGGCCGGCGTGTCGTCCTCGGCGGGAACATGGCCCCGCTCGCCCCGGACGGTGCGGTGCACGCCGTGCACCGCGGCCAGCTCGACGCCACCTTCGTGCGCCGGCTCGTCGAACTCGCCGCCGGGTCCGGCGGCAGCCTGGAGAAACCCCTGCTGCCCGGCCTGGTGTCCGACCGGATCACCTGGGCGCCGGACTACCGCCACCTCGGCGGCTACCAGGGCCGGGTGCCGCTGCTGCGGCTCAACGCCAGTCACGGCTGCCTGTACCAGTGCTCGTTCTGCGGCGACGCCTGGAGCAAGCAGCTGACCCTGGTCGCCAAGGACGCGCTCGCCCAGGAGGTGGACGAGCTGACCACCCGGTTCCCGGACACCCGGCTCTTCTACATCGGCGACAAGACCTTCGGCCAGTCCCGCGAGGCGGTCGGCAACCTGCTGGACGTCTTCCGCGACCGCCCCGGCTACCGGTTCATCGTGCAGACCCACGTGATGCAGGTGAAGGAGTGGATCGTCGAGGCCATGCTCGAACTCGGCGTCGTCGCCGTGGAGCTCGGCTTCGAGTCGGCCGACTCGCAGATGCTGAAGCGGCTCAACAAGCTCTCCCGCGGCCTGGACGACTACACTTCGAAGATCCGTCAACTCAGCGACGCGGGGCTGAAGATCGTCCTCAACATGATGGGCGGCCTCGACGAGGAGACGGAGGCCGCGCACGGCCAGACCGTCACCTGGATGCGGGAGAACGAATCGGCGCTGTGGCTCTTCAACCTCTACAACTTCGTCCCGTACCCGCTCACCCCGGACTTCCCCAGGCTGCGCGAGCGCATCTTCAACTGGGACTTCGCCGACTGGCGGGAGGACGCCCCGGTCGTCTACCGGCCCCGGCACCTGTCCCCCGAGGACAGCTGGGACCTGTTCCAGGAGAAGATCGCAGCCGCGCACGACATCATCCGCGATCCGCTGCCCGTCGCCGCACCCGCCGCGCCCCTCGCACCCGCCGCGCAGGAGAACTGACATGACCGAGCTCCCCGACTTCGAAGCGCTCCGGAACAGCGTCAAACCCGAGGACTTCGAGCAGGACCCGCTGCCGGGCTGGGCCGGCGTCGGCACCCTCTTCGGCGCCCCCACCACCACCGCCGACCAGGTGGACGTCGGCGAGCGGGGCTGGGTGGTGTCCGGCGTGCCCTTCGACGCCACCGCCAGCTCCCGGCCCGGCGCCGCGGAGGGGCCGCGGGCGATCCGCCAGGCGAGCCTGGTCTTCTCCAGCTACCTCACCAGCCTCGGCCAGTGGCGGATGCTGGACACCCGTACCGGGCAGACCTTCCGCTACCACGCGCCCCGCGTCGCCGACGCCGGCGACCTGCACATCTACCCGACGGACACGGTGAAGACCTTCCAGGCCGTCGCCGCCGAGAGCCGCCGCCTGAGCCAGAACGCCCCGCACCTGGTCTTCCTCAACGGCGACCACTCCTGCACCTTCCCCACCTTCGCCGGCTTCCGCGCCGGGCGGCTCGACCGCGGCGCCGGCCGGGTGGGGTTCATCAACATCGACCACCACTTCGACTTCGGCAACTGGAGCACCCTGCACGGGCCGCTCTACCACGGCTCCAACTCCCGCCGGATCAGCGAGATCCCGCAGATGCGCCCGGAAGACATCGCCTTCGTCGGCGTGGGGGACGTGACCAAGTACGACCAGTTCCGCGGCCTGCTCGACAGCGGCTTCCACGTCGTGCCCGGCTCCCAGATCACCCGGGACGGCGCCGCCACGGCCCTGCGCCCGGTGATCGAGGAGCTCGGCTCGCGCTGCGACACGGTCTACGTCTCCCTCGACATCGACGTGCTCGACAGCGCCGCGGCGACCGGCACCGGGCACGTCACCATGGGCGGCATCACCATCGGCGACCTCCTCGACGTCTACGAGGAGCTGCGGACGCTGCCCGTCGGCGCCGTCGACATCGCCGAGATCGCGCCCCGCTACGACCCGTCCGGCGGCACCGCGCAGATCGCCGCCCGGCTGCTCTTCGAGTTCCTCTTCCGCACCGAGGGAGCCCCGGCCGAACTCGCGCCCTGGGCCCCCACCACCCCCTCCGCACCCCTGGAGCACCGGTGAGATTCACGCCCCACGAAGCGCAGTTCGACTGCACCCCGCTGGTCTCCGGGGCCCCGGCCGAGCGCGAGCAGGCGCTGGACGCCCTCGCCGCCGAGGCCGTCGGGGTCATCCACCGGGTCGGCTACGCGGTCTTCCGGATCGGCCGGCTGCGGCTGGGCGTCGAGGACAGCCGCCGGCTGTCCACCGGCATCGTCGAGCGCGTGCGCACCGCGCTGATCGCCCGCGGCGCCCCCGCGCGGATGCGCCTGGAGGTCGACAAGGCGCAGCAGACCTACGTGCCCGAGGGCTACACCACCCGGACCCTGCTGCCCCACCACGACGGCCAGCACTGCTCGTACCTGACGCCCAGCCTCCAGGACGCCCCCGACTGGGACCCGTCCCGGCGCACCTACGGCGACTCCGGGTACACCACCACCCCCGCGCACAAGATGTACCAGGGCATCTTCCTGCCCGAGGTCGGCGAGGGCCTGAGCGTCACCACGTACTACGACTGGCTCGGCGTGATCGACGACGTACTGGAGCGGCGCGGCATCGACCGGGGGGACGACACCACGGCCGCCGCGGCCCGCTGGCTCGGCGACAACCTGCGCCGCGGCCTGGAGCGCCAGCCGGAGCACGGCTGCGCCTACCCCTCGGTGGGCGCCATGCTCGGGCTGGAGGAGCCGCTCTGGCACGGCCTGTCCTTCCACCACAGCGAGGCGGTGCTGACCAAGGAGGAGCGCCGGCGCTTCCCCACCGCCGTGCCGCTGGCCGACACCTGTGCGTGCGGCGAGTGCCGGGGCGAGGCGGCCCGGCTGTTCTGCCACCAGGTGCTCATGGCCACCGGCCTGACCTGGGCGCAGTTCCGCCGCCGCTGGGAGGTGCTCGCCCCGGGCGAGCACTGCGACCTGCTGCTCGGCCACAACCTGACCATGCTGCACGGCGGCCTGGCCGGCGGCGCCGGGCGGATCATCGAGCCGCTCTGCCTGGTCGTGGACGACCCGTCCGGCCCCGAGTACGAGCGCTGGCTGGCCGCCTCCTGGCGGCGCACCCTGCCCGGAGCCCGCTGATGCGGGGGGCGCCCGCCACCCTGGCCACCCCGGTCGACCTGCACCTGCACACCCGGCACTCGGACGGGGACGAGGCGCCGGCCGAACTGGCCCGGCAGTGCGTCGAGGCCGGCCTGCGGGTGGCCGCCGTGACGGACCACAACACCGTCGCGGGCGTCGCCGCCTTCGAGCGGGCCGCCGGCGGGCGCCTCACCGTGGTACCGGCCTGCGAGATCACCACCACCTGGAGCGGCGAGGAGACCCACTGCCTGGCCTACTTCGTCGACCCCGGCGACGAACGGTTCCGGCAGCGGATCGGGCGCGTCCACGACGCCGAACTGGCCTGGTGGCACACCTGGACCGACCGGGCGCACGCCCTCGGCGTGCCGCTCGACCGGGCCCACGTCGAGCGGCGCATCGGCGGCGACCGGGTGGCCTACGTCAACGACTACCTGGCCCTGCTGCTGGAGGCGGCCCGGGACGACCCGCGGTTCGCCCCGTACCACGAGGGCGCCGACCGGTTCGCCCGCTTCATCGCCGACTGGTGCCGGCCCGGCCGGCCGCTGCACGTCGAACACCCGGTCAACCCCGAGCTGGTGGACGTGCTGTCCTGGATCGAGCAGGCGGGCGGGGTCGCCGTCCTCGCCCACCCCGGCCCGCTCACCGCCGGCCTGGACGCCCCGCGGTGCGCGGCGCTGCTGGAGCCGCTGCGCGCGGCCGGCCTGGCCGGGCTGGAGGTGTGGACCAGCTGGCACACCCCGGCCGACAGCGCCCGGCTCGCCGAGGCGGCCGAGCGGCTCGGCCTGGTCGCCACCGCCGGGTCCGACTACCACGGGGTGCGGGTCAAGCCCTGGGCGCCACGCCCCGGCCTGCTGCCCGCGCTCCCCGCCGATCCGCTCGCCGTCCTGGACGCCCTGCACGACCGCCGTCCTCCCGTCCCCGCGACTTCCCAGGTGAGGCTGTGACCACCGTCAACGACCCCCGGACCACCACCACCGCGCCCGGTGTGCGCGTCGCCTGGCAGCTCGCGCCGGTCGTCGTGCTCCGCCAGGCCGGCTTCCCGATGGAGCTGCTCGCGCCCCTGGCGGACCCGGCCGCCGCCGAAGAGGCCCGCGAACTCGTCGCCCACGGACGGCAACTGAAGGCGCTGGCCGACGAGTTCAAGGCCACCCTGCGCCGGCACCCGGTGCCCGGCGCCGCCAGGCTGTCCTCCCCCGCCGGCTTCCTGCTGCCCGTCCCCGAACCCGACCTGGCCGCCGCGGCCGCCGCCGTCCCCGCCGAGGCGGCCACCACCCTGCGCGCCTACCAGGAGGCCGCCCGGCGGTTCGCCGAGGAGCAGTCGCGGTTCGCCGCCCGGCACCAGGAGCGCCTCGACCGGGCCGGGGCCGCCGTGGTCGCGGCCTTCGGCGACGAACGCCTGCGGCAGGTCCTGCTGCTCTCCAACGACTCCGCCTACCCCACCTTCGCCGCCTGGCTCGACGGCTTCGACGGCTCGACCGGCCGGCGCACCCGCAAGATGACCGACCTGCTCACCATGTACCTCCAGCGGGTCACCACCAAGAACGAGACCCACTCGCACTTCGGCCCCTTCACCCCCGGCCGGGTCGGCACCGCCCCCGGCATCACCTGGTCCGGCGAGCGGGAGCTGGAACGGCGGGCGCTGTTCAGCCACTGGGCCGCCGAGAAGCTCGCCCAGAGCGCCGCCGCCGTCCCCGGCCTGCTCGACCACGCCCGGCCCCGGCGCCGCCCGCTGTCCTTCCTGCGCGACGGCCGGATCGACCTGTACGCCTTCACCACCCGCGACGGGCTGGACACCGACTGGGACTTCCGGCACCTCGGCGGCCGGCCGGTGGAACCGTACGAGGCCTGGCTGTGGCAGCAATGCGACGGCGAACGCACCCTGCGCGAACTGCGGCAGGCCTGGCAGGACGAGCTGCGCTGCCCCGTCCCCTTCGACCGGGTCCTCGCCGAACTCGCCGACCGCGAATGGGTGGTCGTCGAGTTCGAGATCCCGATCGGCGACCACCGGCCGCTGGCCGCCCTGCGCGAGCAACTGCTCGCCGCCCCCGCCGAACTGGCCGCCCCGCTGCTCACCGCGATCGACGGCTTCGAAGCGGACCTGACCCGCTTCGCCCGGCTGCCGCTGCCCGAGCGCGCCGCCGCGCTCGCCGACAGCAAGGCCCGGTTCGAGCAGCTGACCGGAGGCCCCGCGAACCGCAACAGCGGCCTGCACTACGCCGACCGCAGCATCCTGTTCGAGGAGGCCCGCGGCCGCCCGGCCGACCTGACCGTCGGTCCGGACCTCGCCCGCTTCATCACGGACGAGCTGTCCATCGTGTACGAGACCGTGCTGGCCGGCCCGCGCCTGCGGATGCGGCGCGAACTGGTCATCCTCACCCGGTGGGTGGCCGAGCGGTTCGGCCCCGGCGTCGAGATCCCGCTGGACGTGCTCTACGCCGAGTTCTTCCGCGACCGGGAGGCCATCGCCCGGGAGTGCCTCGCGGTCGAGGCCGAACTCGCCGAACTGGACCGGGCGATCGGCGCGGCCCTGCTCGGCGAGGCCGCGACGGACCCGGACCGCTCCGAGGTCGTGGTGGACCGGGAGCGGATGGCGGCCGTCCTCGCCGGCCGGCCGAGCAGCCCGCCGGCCCTCTGCGACCCGGACATCCTGTTCGCCGCGAAGAGCCGGGAGGACCTGGCCGAGGGCCGGTTCACCGCCGTCATCGGCGACTGCCACGCGGTGCGGGAGGTCATCACCCACACCAGCTTCGGCCCGCTGATCCAGGAGCACACCCCCGAGCTGCTCTCCGAGGTGTACCGCGGCTACCAGTCCCTGCTCGCGGACGACGAGGTGCTCGCCAACCTGTCCCGCGGCCACCCCGACAAGTCCTCCACCCAACTCGTCTACCCCTGCCACGACCTGGAGGTCTACGGCCGCTCCGCGCAGTCCCGCGACCGGGTGCTGCAACCCTCCCGGCTGTACCTGGTGCTGCGCGGCGACCGGCTGGAGCTGCGCGCCCACGGCGTCGAGGGCCGGCTGCGCCTGATGGCGCCCCCGGCCGGCGGCCCGAGCATCCGGCAGGACCCGCTCTCCCCGTTCGCCTTCCCCCGCCACTTCGGCGGCGCCGGACTGGACGCCCCCGACCTGGCCCACATCCCGCGCATCCGCTGCGGCCGCGTCGTGCTGCAGCGCGAGACCTGGCGCATCCCCGCCGAGCGGCTGCGCGACACCACCGCCCTCGGACGGCAGAAGGGCCGGGACGACGCCGCCCAGTTCGTCGCCGCCTGCCGGCTGCGCGCCGAACACCGGCTGCCCCGGCACGTCTTCGTCAAGGTCCCCGGCGAGCCGAAGCCGGTCTACGTCGACTGGGAGTCGCCGCTGCTGGTGCGGCAGCTCGGCCGGCTGGCCGCCAAGGCCGAGGGCACCCTGGAGATCTCCGAGATGCTGCCCGCCCCCGACCAACGCTGGCTGGACGTGGACGGCCACCGGTACACCAGCGAACTGCGGTGCGCCGTCTTCTCGGCAGGGCAGGACGGTTCGGCGTGGCAGGGCGGTTCGGCAGGGCAGGGCGGTTCGGCGGGGCAGGTCCCCGCCGCGGAGCCGCGCGGGTGAGCACCGACACCACCGTCCGCCCCGTCTCCGGCTACCACCGGGTCATCGGCGCCGCGGCCTCCTCCGCGGTCGGCGACGGCATGCGCTTCGCCGCCCTGCCGCTGCTGTCCACCGCGGTGCTGCACGACGCCTTCCAGGTGTCCGCGGTCACCGCGGCGACCACCGTGCCCTGGCTGCTGTTCGCCCTGCCCGCCGGGGCGTACGCCGACCGCTTCGAGCGGCGCCTGCTGATGGTCCTCGCCGACCTGCTGCGCGCCGTGGTGCTGGTCCTCACCGTCGTGCTGCTCGCCGCCGACCGGCTGACCTTCTGGCCGCTGCTCACCGCCGCGTTCCTGCTGGGCGTCGGCGAGGTGCTGTTCGACTGCGCGTCCTTCGCGCTGCTGCCGAGCGTCGTCCCCAAGGAGCGGCTGGAGTCGGCGAACGGCCGGCTCTTCGCCGTCCAGACGGTCGGCCGCGACCTGCTCGGGCAGGTCGTCGGCGGCGTGCTGTTCACGGTGGGCCGGGCCGTTCCGCTGCTGCTCGACGCGGTCTCCTTCCTGGTCTCCGCGGCGCTGCTGCGCGCAGTGCGCGGGCCCGCACCCGAGCCCGGGACCGCGCCGCCCGCCGAAAAGCCCCGGCTGTCGGCCGACATCCGCGAGGGCGTCGCGCTGGTGCTGCGCGACCCGCTGCTGCGCACCCTGACCGTCTCCGCCGGCGTCATCAACGCCGTCTACCTGGGCCAGATCGCCGTCTTCGTCATCCTGGTGCGCGACGTGCTGGAACTCCCGGACTCCGCCTACGGGGCCCTGCTGGCCGCCGGGGCGATCGGCGGCGTGGTCGGCGGCATGGTCGCGAGCCGGCTGACCACGGCGATCGGCCGGGTGCCCGCGCTGGTCGGCAACCTGGCCCTGATGGGCGTCGCGGGCCTCGCCGTGGGGGCGACCGACCGGGTGTGGGTGGTGTCCGTCGCCTACTGCCTCACCGGTTTCGCCCTGATGGTCTGGAACGTCGTCGCCGTCTCACTGCGCCAGACGATCATCCCGGACCGGATGCTCGGCCGGGCCACCGGCGTCTACCGGCTGTTCGCCTGGGGCGCGATGCCCCTCGGCGCGCTGGTCTTCGGCCGGGTGAGCACCTCGGCCGGGCCGCGCGCCGCCTTCGCCCTCGGCGGCGTGGTCACCCTGCTGACCTGCCTGCCGATCGCCTACGCCCTGCTGAGGGACAGCAGGGTGACCGACCGTCGCAAGACTCCCGAGGATGCACCATGAGTGAGCGTTTCGCCGTACTGGACCGGCTGGCCGAGCAGTGGGGCCTGAGCGGTCTCGAACTCGTCGGCAAGGGGCTGGAGTTCACCGTCTTCCGGGCCCGGGGACGGGACGGCGGACCAGTCGCCGTACGGCTCGCGCACCGGCGGTTCGACTCCAACGCCAACGACCCGCACGTGGACACCCGCGCCCTGCTCGTCCAGGAGTACGCCATCACCCGGCACCTGGCCGAACACGGCCTGCCGGTGGCCCGGGCCCGGGAGCTGGTGCTCGCCGACGACCCCGGCTCCCCCGACGTGCTGCTCTCCGACTACGTCCCCGACGACGGCTCCCCGCTCGACTCCCACGCCCTCGGGCAACTCCTCGCCCGGCTGCACCAGGTGGCGCCGCCACGGCTGCACCTCGTCGCCGCCGAGGGCGGCAGCACGATCGACGCCCTCACCACCCGGATAGCCCGCCGCTGGGCCGAACTCGCCCGCCGCGTCGACGACTGGCCCGAGCCCCCGGCCGCCGACCTCCTCACCCGCCACCTGGCCGGTCTCACCGAGTCCAGCCTCCTCCACCTCGACGTCCGCAGCTCCAACATCCGCCGCCACCAGGGCCGTACCACCGCCCTCCTGGACTGGTCGAACGCCCTGCTCGGCTCCCCCGCCCTGGAGTTCGGCCGCCTCGCCGAATACGCCCGCTACCCCGAGAACGACCTCGACCTCACCGCCCTGCGCGCCGGCTACGCGACCGTCGCCCCCGTCCCCGCCGAGGACGATCCCTGCCTGCTCGCCTGCCGCCTGGACGCCGCACTGATGCTCGCCCTGGTCTTCCTCTCCGAGGCCCCCGACCCCACCCGCGCCCCCACCGCCGCCGCCCACGCCCGCGACCTGGCCCTGCGCCTCACCACCACCCGCCCCTGACCGTCCGCCCCACCCCCGGCAGGGACCGGCGCCACCCGGCACCGGTCCCTGTCCGCATCGACGGCCGCCCTCGCCGCCCTGATCGCCCGGCCCGCCCACAACGCCGTTCACCGGCCCGGCCGGTCCGACCGGCGACACCGCCACCAGACCCGGTCCCGGACCGGCCGCGACCGGCAACAAGCCACTCAGGAACGAGGGATCATGAACGTCGGCTGGAGTACCATGAGCGCGACCCAGCCAGATAGGTTTCCGCCGCGGGGGTGACGGTGTGGAAGAGTCGGCTATGCCACCTGATGTGACGCGTCGTGACGATGCCGGCTCCGGTGGCGGGGTGCTCGATGCCGCCGTGACGCGTCGTGACGATGCCGGTGGTTCCGCGGCTCTGCTGAGACTGCCGTCGGCACTGGCCGAACGGTTCGTGGTGGTCGGGGAGTTGCCGCACCAGGGGCGTGAGGCGGACGTGCTGCTGGTCCGCGACGCGGCGGGGGGTGAGTTCGTCGCGAAGGTGTACCGCAGCGGGGTGCGGGTCATGCCCGAGGTCTGGGAGCGCCTGCGGGGGCTGGACACCAGCCGGGTGGTGCGGGTGGTCGAGACGGGCTTCTCGGACGGGCGCGACTTCGAGGTGTCGGAGTACCTCCCCTGCGGGTCGCTGGCGGACCTGGCCGGGGTGGGGACCATGCTGGCGCCGGCTGCCCTGTCCGGGGTCGTTTCCCAGTTGACGGAAGCGGTGGCGCATCTGCACGGTGCGGGGATCGTGCACGGCGACCTGAAGCCGTCGAACGTGCTCTTACGCCGGCGCGAGCCGCTGGAGTTGGCACTGGCGGACTTCGGCGTGAGCAAGTCCCTGGACGTGACGTCCCGGTTCACGCAGCGCGTGTTCGGGACGCTGGCGTACTCGGCGCCGGAGTACCTGTTCGGCGCGGAGGTGTCCGGTTCGCAGGACTGGTGGGCGGTCGGGATGATCGCCCGCCAACTGGCCACCGGCCGTGCGCCGTTCGACGGCCTGTCGGAGCCGGCGGTCCGGCATCACCTGGCGACTCGGCCGGTCGACGTGTCGGATGTGGCGGACGAGCGGGTACGGCTGCTGTGCAGCGGGCTGCTGGTCAGGGATCCGGGCCGCCGGTGGGGCGCTTCCGAGGTGCGCAGGTGGCTCGACGGCGGCACCCCGGAGGTGGCGGAGGAGTCACCCTCTGCGGGCACCGAGCCGGCGAGCGCCACCGGCCGCAGCCCCCTGCAGTTCAACGGTGTGAAGTACACCGAGAAGGCGGCGCTGGCCCGGGCCCTGGCGGCGGACTGGGAGACCGCCGCACGCCGGTTCTTCGTGTCCATGGGGGAACGGGACGACCCCAGCCAGGGCTGGCGCCAACTGCGCAACTGGCTGGCGCAGTTCGACGATCCCGAGCACGACGGCGCCGAGGAGCTCGTGGACCTGATCGACGTCCACCTCCCGGGAACCGACGTGCCGGACGCGAAAGTGCTGCGGCTGCTGCACTGGCTCGATCCGACGATGCCGCCCGTCTACCGCGGCACGCGCATGCTTCCCGAGGACCTGCTCACGCTCGCCGAACAGGCCTTGTCCCCCCAGGACGACGACGGACGCCGGACCGCGCGGGGGCTCGTCGACGAGTTGTACACCCGCGACCTGCTCGCCGTCCTCGCGACCTTCGGCGGAGGCGGCCACCGGCTCGCCGACGTGAACCGTCGTTGGCGCGACCTGAATGCCCGGTGGGACGGACTGCGGGAGTCGACCGCCCTGCCCCCCAGGATCCGGAGGGAACTCGCGGACTCCGAGATCCGCGTGGAGGCGCTGGCCGTCGCGGTGTCCCCGGAATGGGCCCGGGCACTACGACAGCGGGTCGAATCCTCCGCGGCGTCCGTACCGGGCAGGATCGGCTGGTTCGACGCGCTGCTGGCCGACGGCGGGGACCCTGTTCGTCACCTGGCGGCCATGCGCACGCTGACGACCGCCGTCGCCGAAGGCCGCCGGCTGGAGGAGGCACTGCGCGCCAACGAGGCCGCGGCGACGGCCCAGCGGCGCGAGTGGCAGGAATCCGAGGAACGCCGGCAGTCCGGCACCGGAGAGGCGATTCTGCGCGCCCTCGGCGGAGTGGCCCTGCTGTTCGCCCTGCCGGTCGGTGTGCCGCTGGTCCTGGGAACCCTGGTCGGCGAGGAGGAGTTCCTGACCCGGTTCATCCCTGCCGCGACGGTGACCTGCGGGGTTCCGCTCGTCTGCGAGCTGGTGCTGGCAGCGAAGCTCGGACAGGTCTACCACCCGCGGTGGTCCCTTCAGTCCCGGCTCGCCGACTTCGGCCGTCGCCTGTCCGGCGGGCGGGAGGCACTGGCGACGCAACTGCGGCCGATGCGGAAGAGGACGATCGCCTTCGGCGGGGGCTGCGTCCTCTACCTGGTGCTCGGCACCGTGATCTGGGTGATCGTCACACTGGAGATCTGGTCACCGATCACCCTGGTGGTCGCGGCGGGGTACGGATTCTGGTCGTTCCTCCGGTACCGGGAGTGGCGCACGGCGCACGAGGCGCAGCAGACGCAGGTTCTGGGGGAGCGATGAGCGGGCCCAAGTGCACGACGTACCGGGTCGACGAGGCCCTCACTGCGGCGGCGTTGCGCGCGGCCGCGGAGGACGCCGCGGTGCGCGAGGCCACGCGACGCCGTGAGGAGGCCGTCCGCCAGGCGGCCCTCCGGGCCGCGGCCGCCCGGGACGCCGCCGTGCGCGCGGTGAAGTCGCGCAACGCGCGGATCGCGGCTCTCGCCGTGTCCCTCGAAGGCTTCGAGGAGCAGTACGGTGCCGCCGTCGGCGTGCGCCCCCCCGAACCACTCCGCATCGACGCGCAGGCCACGTCCCAGCTGGAGGCCTGGTGCGCCGAGGCCGACCGCGCGCTGGCCGCCGCGGAGCGGGAACTGCGGGAACAGGCCGCCCGTGCCCTCGCGGCGAGCCTGTTCGCCGACGTGGCCGGGTACACCACCGGGCGCCGTCCGGTCGTCGCCGCCGAGTTGTTCGCGGACCTCCCGGAGCCTTCCGGCGCCGTCGTCTCCGAGTCCTCGGACGAAGCCGCGCGCGAGGACGTCGAACGGACCCTGACCCGGGTCCTGTCGCGTCTCCTTCCGGACTGCGCCGAGGGCGACCGGGCGGACGCCCGGCTGGCCGCGTCGAGGGTGGCCGAGGCGGCCACCCTCGACGAAGCCCGCACCTGGCTGACCGAGACGAGGCTCCGGGTCCAACGTGCCAATGCGGCCGCGGAGGCCAGGCGACGCGATGCCGACGAGGCGATCGGGTTCCTCCACGACCTCGAGAACGCCCGGGTGGCGGACGTGGACCCGGTGCGGGCTCTGCTCGCGGACGTCGCGGCCGGCCGCCGCGCCCTCGACGGGCCACTGCGCCGGCGGGTGGCCGGTTGCCGGGCCGCGGCCGAGGCGGAAGCCGAGCAGCGGTACGTGGTCAACACGGTGACGGACGCCCTCACCGACCTCGGCTACCAGGTCAGCCAGGGATTCGAGACGCTCACCGTCTCCAACGGCGCCCTGCGCCTGTCACGGAGCGAGTGGCCCGAGCACGCGGTCAACCTGGTCGTCGACCAGCAGGACGGTCAGCTGCGCACCGCGGTGGTGCGCACGGCTGCCGGAAGCGGTGACGACGACGCGCACATCGACGTCGAGCGCGAAGAACAGTGGTGTCAGGACTTCCATGAACTGCGTGGCCGCCTCGCACGGGCGGGGCTGAGCACGGACGTTCAGGTCGCCGTCCCGCCCGGGGAGGTTCCGGTGCCCTTGGCCGTCTCCCCGGTCGCTTCGAGCACGCGGGCCCGGCCCGGGTACCGGGAGCGCGAGCGGTGATCCGCCCGAGGGACTGACAGGGTCCGGACCGCAAGCCGGCAACACGTGGAGGGGGATCCTTGTCCGCCGAGGACACGCACGCACCTGATGGTGTCCCGCCGACGGCGGGGCCGCCGTTCGTCCGGGAATTCGAGGCGACGCTGCCCGTCCACTCACAGTTCGTGCTGTGGGGGAACCGCCATGACAGCTTCCTCGTCCGGGAGTCCGGCAGCGCACGGCCCCGTCTGCTGTCCTTGCCGGACCTGCTCTGGGAGACGCTCCGTGCGAGCGGCTACGCGTGCCTGCTCGTCCACGACCCCGTGGACGGTCTCCGGGTGCACCTGCCGGCCGGTGCCACCGCCGAGGAGGCCGATCAGGCCGAGGCGGCCGCGTCCCGGCTGCTTCCCCGGCGTCCACGGCCGGGAGCGCTTCCCTCGCTGGAGACCCTGCGCACTCTGATGGCCGAGCTGGCCCGTCCCGCGCAGCCGATCCGGGCGGCGCTCGCGATCGACGACGCCTCCCGCATCGCGCGCAGCGCGACGGAGCTGGAGCCGAACGAGCGGGACTTCTTCAGGTTCTGTGCCAGGCTCTCCCGGACCGCGGTTCCGGTGGGTGCGCAGAGCGGCCGTACGACCCCGCTGTACAACCCGGTGATCTGGCTGGCGGACCGTGAGGGCGATCTGCCGGCCTGGCTCACCTCGGCCAACGACCAGATCCGGTCCATCGGGCTCCCGGTTCCGGACCTGGGCGACCGGCAGGCCACCGCGCGCCTGCTGATGAAGCTCTTCGGTGTCACGGACCTCGACTCGGACCCGCGGGCGACCGAGGCGTGCGACGCGTTCGCGGCGCAGACGGACGGGCTCACTCTGCAGGCGATGATCGAGGTCACGCGGCTGGCCCGGGACCGCGGCCTGACGATGACGGAGCTTCCGGACGCGATCCGCATCTACAAGCTCGGCGTCATGGACAATCCCTGGAAACGGGAGTACCTCCGCAGGCGGATCACGGACGGCCAGCATTCGATCCCGCAGCGCGTCGTCGGGCAGCCCCAGGCCGTCACCAAGACCCTCGACATCCTGAAGCGGGCGGCCCTCGGGCTGTCCGGCGCGCAGCAGTCCAGGTCCTCGGCCCGGCCGCGTGGCGTGCTGTTCTTCGCCGGTCCCACGGGCGTGGGCAAGACGGAACTGGCCAAGGCCATCTCGTCGTTGATCTTCGCGGACGAGTCCGCCTACCTGCGGTTCGACATGAGCGAGTTCTCCGCGGAGCACGCCGGGGACCGGCTGATCGGGGCGCCGCCGGGGTACGTCGGATTCGAGGCGGGCGGCGAACTGACCAACGCGGTGCGCCAACAGCCCTTCAGGGTGATCCTCTTCGACGAGATCGAGAAGGCCCACCCGCGGATCCTGGACAAGTTCCTGCAGATCCTGGAGGACGGCCGGCTGACGGACGGGCGCGGCTCGACGGTGCACTTCTCGGAGTCCGTCCTCGTGTTCACCTCCAACCTCGGCATGACCGTGGAGGACGGCGGCGGGCGGCTCGTGCCCCACGTCCACCCCGACATGCCGTACGAGGAGATCGAGGAGCGCATGAAAGCGGCGATCAACGACCACTTCACCCGGGTCCTCGGCCGGCCGGAGCTGCTCAACCGCTTCGGGGACAACATCGTGGTGTTCAACTTCATCGACCGTGAGGCGGCCGCCCGGATCTTCGGCCTCCAGCTCGACAACATCGTCTCCAGGGTCCACGAGGAGCAGGGTGTCGTCCTGGAGGTGGACCCGGAGGTCCGGGCCGCACTGCGGAAGTGCTGCACCGACAACCCGCACATGGGGGGCCGGGGCATCGGCATGGCCCTGGAATCGCAGTTCGTCAATCCCCTCGCCCGGGCCCTGTTCGACCGCGACTCGGCAGCGGGTGCGCACGTCCGGGTGACGGGCCTGCGGCGCGAGGGCGACATCGTCTCCGTGGAGCTGGCATGACGGCCTCCCCCGCCGGCCCCGGAGCCGGCCCCGTCAGGCTGATGCTGAACAAGGCGCACTACCCGGTGACCTCGCTGGGCCCCGGGACCCGGGCGGGCATCTGGACGCAGGGCTGCACGATCGGCTGTGCCGGGTGCGTTTCCGAGGACACCTGGACGGCCGATCCCGGCACCTTGGTGGACCTCGCGGCACTCCAGGACTGGCTTTCCGGCCTGCCCGATCCGCTCGACGGGATCACGGTCTCGGGGGGAGAGCCGTTCCAGCAGCCCGAAGCGCTCGCCGCGCTCCTGGAGTGGGTCGGCGCCTGGCGCCGCGAGCGGCCCGCGCCCCTGGACGTGCTCGTCTACAGCGGGTACTCCCTCGCCCGGCTGCGGAGGGAGCACTCCGCGCTCCTCGACCACTGCGACGCGGTGCTCACCGGTCCGTACGTCGAACGCCTCAACAGCCCCGGACTGCGCTGGAGGGGTTCGAGCAACCAGCGGCTGACCGCGCTGACCGGTCTCGGGCGCGAGCGGTACGGGGAAAGCGGCTCCGTCGACTCACTGCCCATGCAGGTCGAGGTGGCCGACGGCCGCATCTGGTTCATCGGCGTTCCCCGCCGGGGCGACATGGACCGTCTGAGCGCCCGGCTCCGATCGGCCGGCATCAGCATGGAAGAGGTGTCATGGCGCAGCTGATCTGTTCGTCCTGTGGCCTGGCGGCGGAGGACGGCGATCTGATCTGCCGGGGATGCTCGGGAAACCTCAGCCGTCCCGTCGTCGCCCGGTACCCGCTGCCCGGGCCGCCCGTGCCCCCGCCCCCGTCCGTACCGCCGTTCGTGCCCCCGTCCGTGCCCGCGGCCGGGGCGGGGACCTCGGGGACGGCGGGCGAGGACGAAGGCGACCCGGCCGGGGAGGAGCAGCCCCGGGTCTGCCCGCACTGCGGAGCTCCGGTTCCGGTGCCGACCAACCAGGTGTGCGTGGTCTGCCAGCGGATGCTGGGCGAGGTGCGCCCGTCCCGTCCCGCCGGCGCCGGCGAGCGGGCCGGGGACGTGCACGCAACCCGCCGCGACACTCCCACCGTCGTCCTGCGGATCCGGTTCGGTGCGGTGGAGCGCACCGTGACGCCGGGCAGCACCCTGCTCCTCGGCCGCGCTCCGGCCGCCCACACCACGCGCGGCCTGCTGGAACGCTACGACAACGTGTCCCGTCAGCACGCGACCGTCGGTCTGGAACCGGACGGCACCGCGTGGGTACGGGACGAGCACTCCACCAACGGCACCTTCGTGAACAGCAGCCCGGTCAGCGCCGGTGCGCGGACACCCCTGCGGGACGGCGACGTGCTGAGGCTGGCCGCGGACTGCACGCTCGGGATCAGCGTCGACCGGCCGGGTGAGGGGGACGGGCGATGACCGGGCCCCGGGACGTGGTCGAGGTGACCGTCACCGCGATGACCCACCGCGGCGCCGTCCGCGACGGCAACGAGGACGCGTTCGTCATCGGGTCGCTGACCGCGGCCGGTGTGGACACCGTCGACCCCGTCGTGGTGCGACTGCTGGTCGAGGAGCCGACCGTGGTCGCGGTCGCCGACGGGCTCGGTGGCCACGACGCCGGCGAGATCGCCGCGGCCCTCACCGTCCGCAGGCTGGCGGAGCGCGCCCGGAGCACCGGCGTCGGCGAGCTGCTCCGGGAGATCAACGCGGAGCTGTACGAGCTGGCCGAAACGGACCCGGCGTGTGCCGGTGCCGGAACCACGGCCGTGGGGCTGTGGCTGACCCCCGGCCGGGTGTTCTGGTTCAACGTCGGCGACTCCCGCCTCTACCGCGAGGACGGCGGCTACCTGGGACAGGTGTCGGTGGACGACTCGCCCGTGCCGGACCGGGACGAGCCGGGACGAGCGGCCACCCCTACGAACCTCGTCCTCCAGACCCTCGGCGGTGCCGCGTCCTTCGAGCCCGTCCACCCGCACACCGGCACCGAGCGGTACGTCCCGGGCAGCCGGTGGCTGCTCTGCAGCGACGGGCTGTCGGACCTGGTGGACGTGGCCGAGATGGAAGTGATCCTCGCCGGGAACCCCGACGACGACGTCCGGGCGGTGAAGGCCCTCTGGGTCGCCGCCATGAACGCCGGCGGCCGGGACAACATCACCGCCCTGTTGGTGCGCTGCTGAGACCCGAGCGCGCGGGCGCCCGGCCGGCCGCTGCTCCGGAAGGAGCGGCAGCCGGCCGGCCCGTACGTCACCCGTACCCGGGTCAGTCGCAGCCCTTGGTGCTGTTGGCCGTGATCGCCTCGGCCGTGTAGGGGCACTGGAAGCCGATCCAGCGCAGCTTCTCCCACAGCTGCGACCAGGGCTTCAGCGGGCCACGGCACACCATGAACTTCTGGTCGTTGTCGGACACCGGCAGGTCGTTCTTGTACTGGCCGCGCTCCTCGCACGACTGGAAGAGCTCGCCGAACGCCTTCGGGTCGGCGCCGATGGTGATCACGGTCGTCTTGTCGTCGCCGGGCCGCCCGAAGTCGGCGTACGAGTTGTGGCCGCTGTACGCCTTCGGCAGGCCGTACTTCGGCCCCCACTTGTCGATCGCGCCGGCTTGGCCGTAGTGGTTGCCGTAGACGACGGTGCGCGCCTGCTCGTCCGCCGGCAGCGAGTGGTAGATGTCGCTCACCTGCCGGGTCATCTCGGGCCAGCCGACCTGGTCGAACTGGACGATGGCCAGCTCCTTGAGGACCGGGTTGTCCGCGTACGTGTCGACCGGGAGCGTCGGCAGCACCAGGACCGCGCACATCGTCCCGTTGAGCGCGGTCAGCCCGCCGATCACCCAGATTCGCTTGCCGCTGCGCATCCACCGGTCGGCGACCACGGCCCCCGCGGCGAGGAGAACGTACTGCAGCGAGGTCGTGTAGGCGCCCTGCCCGCCGATGATCAGCAGCACGACGCACATCAGCGGGTACGACCAGCCGACGAACCGGTAGGCGCGCCACTCGGGACGGCGCAGCAGCGCGACCAGCCCGGCGATCCACACCGGGTTCAGGAAGAGGCCGATGAGAAGGAGCTGCGTCGGGAGGAAGGTGCTGCGGGACAGGGAGTCCAGCGCCTTGGACAGCGCGGCGCTCATCTCCAGCTGCGGCATGCCGTGCGTCACCTGCCAGATCAGCACCGGCGAGGCGATGACCGCGGCCACGCCGACCGCGGCCGGGAAGCGCCAGGTCCGGAACACCCATCGCGGTCCGAACACCAGCAGACCGGCCCCGAGGCAGAGGAGCAGGAGAACCAGCAGGTACTTCGCGGTCAGGCCGACGCCGACCACGACGCCGATCGCCCACCACAGGCGGGTGTCGCGGGTGCGCACCATCCGGATCAGCAGCCAGGACGCCGTGATCCAGGACAGCTCGTCCCAGTTGTTCGTGCCCATGATGTGGCCGGTGAACATGACCAGGCCCGACGCGAACGCCATGAACGCCGCGAGCTTCTGCGCCCGGGTGCCGCCGCCCAGCTCACGGGCGATCAGCGGGGCGAGCAGCACGGCCACGGAGGCCATGAGCGCCGGCAGCACGCGGAAGCCGAAGAGGTTGTCCCCGAACACCGCGATCTCGACCTTGCCGACGAGCGCGACGAGCGGCGGCTGGTCGATGTAGCCCCACGCGAGATGGCTGCTCGCCACCCGGGTGTAGAGCTCGTCGATGTGGTAGCCGTGCCGGGTGGCCAGCGCCAGCAGGCACACCGTCATCGCGGCGGCGGCCAGTGACACCGGCCGCCAGGGCACGGGGGTCAACCCCTCCGGCGGCTTGGACGCCTCTTGTTCCGGGGAAGCGGTCGCTGTCGCGAAAGTCATAAGGGACTCCATGCCGTCGTGGCTCGCTGCCGTGCCGGATGCAGGGCACGACTCAGCCCTTAAATATCGAGGCGCGCACCTCGGTCCTCAACGAACTTGAACCGTGCCGACATTGCGCAGGCCGGACCGTGGCCCGTGCCCGGGGCGGGGGTGCGGCTGGCCTCGGAATTTCATCCACGGGTCAACTTCATGGCGAGAGCCCCCCTCCGCCGGAACACTCGGTGACGTCAACTGCCGTCTCACAGGGAAGCCACGGCATGACCACACCCCTGCCACGCAACCGGAACTACCGCATCCTCTGGTCCGGCATGTTCCTGTCCGAGATGGCCGCCGAGATCGCGTACATCGCGTTCCCGCTCCTCCTGCTCGCCCACGGAGGCTCAGCGGCCGCCGTCTCCGGCGTCGCCGCCGTGCTCGCCGGCGCCCGTACGCTGGTCAGCCTGCCCGCCGGGGCGCTGGCCGACCGCGTGAACCGCAAGCGGGTGATGGTGGTGGCCCAGGGCGTCCGTACGGTGGCGATGCTCAGCATCGCCGTCGCCGTCCTGCTGGGCGACTGCCCGTTGTGGCAGGTCCTGCTCGTGGCGGTCGTCGAGGGCGCGGCCGCCGGCATCTTCGTACCGGCCGAGAACGCGGCCCTGCCCCAGGTCGTGCCGGAGGACCAGCTGCCGCAGGCGCTGGCGCGCAACGCGGCCCGGCCGTTCGCCGCGCTGCTGATCGGTCCGGCGCTGGCCGGCTTCACGTTCGGGCTGCACGAGGTGCTGCCGTTCACGCTGAACACGTCGGCGCTCGCGGTGTCGTTCCTGGCACTGGCGGCGCTGCACCTGCCGCACCGCACCGCCGGGCCCTCGGCCGGCGAAGGGGCCGCGGCTGGCGCCCCGCCGCGGCCCGACGGGTTCGGGACGTTGCTGCGCATGCGGACCATCCGGGCGACGATGGCCTGGATCGTCGGCGTGAACCTCGCGTTCCACACCCTCGTCGTGCTCGTCCTCATCGTGTCGGGCGAGGACCACGTCGCACCCGGGCAGATGGGCCTGATGATGACGTGCTTCGGCGCGGGCGGCCTGGTCGGCGCCCTGGTCGCGGACCGTCTGCACGCGGCGGCGCTGTCGCCGGCGGCTCTGGTCATCGGCTCGACCTGGGTCTTCGCCGCCGTCGCCGCCGTCATGGCGTACGCACCGCGCGGCGTGCCGCTCGGCATCCTGCTGGGCGTGGCCGCGATGGCCATGCCGGTCGCGAACACGACCGTGATCACCTGCCAGCTGTCGGCCGTTCCCGACGGCATGCGCGGACGCCTGTCCGGCCTGGTCGGTCTCGGCTCCGAACTGGCCGCCACGGCCGGCCCCGTCGTCGCCGGCGTGCTGTCCGCCGGCACCCGGGACGGCGCCGTGAGCATCCTCGGCGCGGCCGCGCTGCTGGTGGTCGTCGCCACCGGCGCCACCCTGAACCCGACCCTGCGCCGCCTCGCACTGCCCCGTCCGTCGGCCGCACAACAGCCGGCGCACTCCTGACCACCGACAACGGAGGAAAGAAGATGCAGAAACTGCAGTTGCGCGACGAGGACATCGTCGCGATCGAGAAGGTCGCTGCGGAGGTCGCGGAGCGCTTCTCGTCCATCGAGGATCCCGCCCTGCACCGGGCCGCCCAGGTCTACGCGCACGAGTTGCCGCGCGAACTGCGGACGGCGCTGGTCGACTTCAAGCTGACCGAGCCGTCGGGTGTGCTGGTCGTGTCCGGGCTGCCGGTCGAGGACGCGGAACTCGGGCCCACCCCGCCGGACTGGCGCGACAAGGCCGCGCCCGACGCGACGCTGCGCTTCGACATCCCGTTCCTGCTGATCAGCTGCCTGCTCGGTGAGCCGATCGGCTGGGCCACCCAGCAGGACGGGCGGATCATGCACGACATCTTCCCGATCCGTGCCCACGAACACGGCCAGATCGGCTGGGGAAGCGCGGAGACGCTCGCCTGGCACACCGAGGACGCCTTCCACCCCCTGCGCACCGACTACCTGGCCCTCATGTGCCTGCGCAACCCCGACGCGGTGGAGACCACCTTCGCCGACATCGCCGACGTGCAGCTCGACGACGAGACGCGCGCGGCCCTGGCGGAGAAGCGCTTCAAGATCCTGCCGGACGACTCGCACCGTCCGCAGAACCAGGTCGCGGGCGGCCAGGAGGATCCCGAAGTGGCCGAGCTCAGGAGGCTCAGCGCCGAGCGGGTGGAGAGCGCCCTGCAGTCCCCCGAGCCGGTCGCGGTTCTCTTCGGCTCGCCGAAGGATCCGTACGTCCGGCTGGACCCGTATTACATGCAGGGTGTGCAGGGGGATTCCGAGCAGCCGGTACTGGACAGGATCGGGAAAGCCCTGGACGACGCGATGGGCGGAGTGGCCCTGACTCCCGGCGATATCGTTTTCATTGACAACTATCGCGTGGTTCACGGCCGTAAGCCGTTCCAGGCGCGATTCGACGGAACCGACCGCTGGCTGCGCCGGCTGAATATCACCCGTGATCTGCGGAAGTCCCGGCACACGCGGTTGTCGGCGGCGTCGCGGGTCATCTACTGATGATCGTTCCCGGGTGATCGCGAGGAGCGCGTGGAGCAGCTCGGCAATCCGGGCGCTGACCGACCCGGCGGGAGGGGAACGGCCCTCGCCGCCCTCGAACGCCGGCCCGCCGCTCGACAGGATCCGCATCGCCCCGGGGCCGTCGGCGGCGAACTCGCCCGGGGCACCGTCCGGTTCGAGTGCGGGGCGCACCACGCCGGGCCGGCCGCGGATCGCCCGGCGGACCGGCTCGGTGACGGCGCCTCCGACGGAGACGGGCGTACGGCGGCCCGGGCACCTCACACCGGCCGCGTGGCAGGGCCGGGTCGACGATCGGCCTCGCGGCCGTCGGCGAGCCTCACCAGCAGGTCCACCGCGATCGACCCCGGGACGTGTCCGGTGCCACCCGGCCGCAGCCCGCACGGTGCAGAGGAGATCGAGCACGGCTCGACGGGAGGTCGAACGCGGCTCGACAAGTGATCAAGGACCCCACGTAGCCACCGTCACCCGGTCCGGGCAAAGTCGAAAGATTTCGATCTTGCCATTGCTGGCGGCACCCCCTTAGGCTTCTGCGTGCCATAAGCGCATCAAGTGTGACACGGGGGTGCCAGTGTTGCGCATTCATGTAACCAGCGAAGACATTCAGCGTTTAAGAATGGTTCACACGTTAGGACCGATGTCCGAAGCGGTGTTCGCACTTCACCGTTTCGGACGCGACCGGGCTCGCGGCGGTGTCGGTTGGCACAAGTTCGTACGCGAGCGACTTGGCGACGACCTGCCCGCCGTGGACAAGGTCGTCTCCGAGTACCGAGTGGTTCCCGATCTCCTGTGGCTGCTCGAGCGGGACGGGCCCGACGCGGATTCGGTGCCGTCGGCCGTGCGCGCCAGGGCTCGCAGCCTCGCCCAGGTGGTCGTCCTGTTCTGCTGCGCGGGCATCCTGCCGTACTGGTCGCGGATGCAGGCCCGGCTGGAGATCGAGCGCGACGTGCGCGGGCGGATGGCCATCACGAACGGCATCGAGTTCCTGCTCGCGGGCCTTCACCCCAAGGTGACCTGGGAGTCCTCGGAGCTGCGCATCGCGTCCGACCTCGACCTCGACATCGAACTCGACGGGCGCGGCCTGATCCTGAGCCCCTCGCTCTTCCTTCCGCCCAAGACCTGCGTGCTCGTACGCTCCGAGCGGCAGTCCAGCGTGCCCGCGCTCGTCTTCTCCGTGCCGCTGGATCTCAACGACCTGGAGTCGACTCCCGAGGACTCGGAGGTCGAGGGCGACCGGGCGCTGGCCGCCCTCGTCGGAGCCACCCGTGCGGCCGCCCTGCGCGCGCTGTCCGAGAGCGGCACCACCGGCGATCTGTCCGACCGGCTCGGCATCTCCCTCTCCGGCGCCAGCAAGCAGGCCACCGTGCTGCGCGAGGCGGGTCTGATCACGACCTTGCGCAACCGCACCACCGCCATGCACACACTCACTCCGCTCGGACTGGCGCTCCTGCAAGGGGAGTTGCCCACCGAGCTCACCGGCTTGCCGGGCATCCCGGGCAACCCGCCGGCGGGTGAGCTGCGGGGTGGTCCGGGGCTCCGCAGCGTCAGGGCATGACCTGCGTCTCGACCACGCGACCCTCGACGAGCAGCACCACCGCGTCGGCCCGTTCCAGCGAGGCCAGGTTCGCGGCCGAGGCCACGACGCAGAGCCCCTGCCGGTCCACCAGGTCGCGCAGCAGGTCCAGGACCGCCTCCGCGGTGGAGGACGGAAGCCCGCTGGTGAGGTCGTCGGCGAGCAGCACGTCGGGGGCGTCGGCGACCGCGACCGCGACCGCGGCGGCGCGTTGCCGATGGCCCGTCAGGTCGAGTACGGGAGTGTCCCGCTCTTCCCACAGGTCCAGCCGGTGCAGTGCCTCACGCAGCGGTTCGGCCGCTGCGGCCGGCAGCCGGTCGAGCACCGAGGCGAGCGTGCCGGTCGTCGCCAGCTGCTCCGTCACCGGCCGCAGCCCGATGTGCGAGAGCCGGAGTCCCTCGGCCAGGCGGACCTCGCCCGCCGCCACCGGATCCAGCCCCGCGGCGCACCGCAGGATGCTGGTCTTGCCCGCGGCGGCCGGCCCGGCCAACGCCGTCCAGGTGCCGGCCTCGCACGCGAAGCTCACGTTCTCGATCACATATCCGGACTCGATGCCGCCGGCTCCGATCGTGCCGACATGGCACAGCTGCAGAGCCGGACGATGGTCAGTCATGTCGATGCTCTTTCAATGTTCGGGAGGTAAGTTGTGCAACCGGTCCGCCATCCCCGTTCCACTCCGGCGGAGGTGGGCCGATTTTATCCATCTCCGCTTCCGGATACTCGTCATGAGCGGCATGTTATGGGTTCCGGCGCTGGAGATCCCATACCCCCTGCCGCCGGGAAAGAACTACAGCCTGCTGTAATGCGCGCGGCGGCCCGGTGTGCTCCGGTGATCCGTGCCTGGACGTCGCTGCTGCGGGCCACAATCTATCTGCTCGGGGAATTCGGCACCGCAGCCATGAGCCTCCTGTCTTTCCTGCTGCTCTGTCACCCGAGTTTGCGTCAGGCGTGGGCCGACTGGCACCGGCAGCGAGCCGGTCGCCTGCTGGGCCGCCCGGTCCGTGCGCAGAGCATCGCCCTGCCCCGTCATCTGTACTGGCTCGCCCTGCACGTCACGTTCGGCCTCGCCTGCGGGCTCACCGCGGTCCTCTGCGTCGGCAACGCACTGCTGATCCTGGTGTCGCTGCCGCTGTCGTGGGCGTTTCCGCTGACGGACGACTCGGAACCGGTGCTGGACCTCCCGCTGGTCGGCTGGCACGAAGCGCTCTCCGGTCCGTCGGCGGGGACCGTCCTGCTCGCCGTCGGCTGCCTGGCGCTGCCGACACTCGCCACGGGGCACGCCCGTCTGACCCTCGCCGTGCTCGCGTCGTCGCGCACCCAGCGACTCGCCGATCGCGTGGCCACGCTCACCCGCACCCGCACCGACGCGCTCGAGGCGCACGGCGCCGAGCTGCGGCGGATCGAGCGCGACCTGCACGACGGCACCCAGGCACGGCTGGTGGCCGTGGCGATGCGGCTCGCGGTGGCCCGGCAGTGCCTCGACCGTGACCCGGCCACCGTCGCCCGGATGCTGGCCGAGGCGACCGACGTCAACGAGGAGGCGATGGTCGAGCTTCGCGAGGTGCTCCGCGGCATCTACCCGCCCATCCTCGCCGACCGCGGGCTGCGGGGGGCCCTGCGCACCGTCGCCGCCCGGGCCGGCGTGCCGGTCTCGCTCGACATCGGCGAGCTGCGCCGGATCCCGGCGGCCATCGAGGCGGTCGCCTACTTCGTGGCCACCGAAGCGCTGACGAACGTGGCCAAGCACAGCCGGGCCACCGAGGCGGGGCTGCGGGTGTGTCGCGTCAAGGACGTGCTGACGGTCGTCGTCACCGACAACGGCGTGGGCGGCGCGCGGGAGAACGGCGGCAGCGGACTGGCCGGTCTCCGTGGCCGCGCGCAGGCCCTCGACGGCTGCGTCACGGTCGTCAGTCCGGAGGGCGGCCCCACCACGATCACCGTGGAGCTGCCGTGCGGATAGTCATCGCGGAGGACAACGTCCTGCTCGCCACCGGCATGGAGCTGCTGCTGGCCAGTTCCGGCTACGAGGTGGCCGAGGTCGCCGCCGACGCCGAGGGATTCCTGGCCGCGGTGGACCGGCACCGCCCGGCCGTCACCATCGTCGACGTGCGGCTGCCGCCGCGGTTCCGCGACGAGGGGATCCGGGCCGCGATCGAGGCCCGGCGCCTCCATCCCGGCCTGCCGGTCCTGGTCCTGTCCCAGTACGTGGAGGAGACGTACGCGTCCGAGCTGCTCTCCAGCTACGGTGGCGGCGTCGGCTATCTGCTCAAGGACCGCATCAGCCGGATCGACGAGTTCCTGGCGGCGCTCGACCGGGTGGCCGCCGGCGGCACGGCGCTCGACCCCGACGTGGTGACCCAGCTGCTCGCCAGGCGGACGCAGCCGCTGTCCACGCTCACCCGACGGGAGCGGGAGGTCCTGGCGCTCATGGCGGAGGGGCACGACAACGCCACGCTGGCCAGGAAGCTGTGCATCACCGACAACGCCGTGCACAAGCACATCGGCAACATCTTCGCGAAGTTCGAGCTCACCGAGACCGATGCCGGCCATCGGCGGGTCCGGGCCGTGCTGACCTACCTGGAGGCGTCCTGACGGCTTCGCACCCGTGAACGACGAAGCGGCGGGCCCGTTCGAGGAACGGGCCCGCCGCTTTCGGCATGCGCTACTTCTGCCGGACGCAGAGCCTCCCGGTGATCTGCACCCGGTCGACGTCACCGGTCACCGGGTCGCGCAGGAACCGCCCGAGGTACGGCATCGCCGCGCGCGCACCGCCGTCCGAGGGCGTGCGGAAGGAGAGGTCCTCGGCGACGAGGAGCCGGACCGCCTCCGCCCCGGCGATCGAGAGCAGGAGGTCGCCGCCGTCGGCCTCGACCCGGCACGACCAGTCGCCGTTCGCGTAGTCCCCCGCGCACTGCGCCGGCGCCGGCACGGGCTCGGCACCGCGCGTGTCCCGGGGATGGTCGCCGACCTCCAGGCCGGTCTCGCCCAGCCGCCCGAGCAGCGACTCCCACAGCCGCGCGCCGGTGCTGCCGTTGGCGGTCAGCGCCACCACGGTCCCCGTCGCCGGGTTCAAGCGCAGGTGGCTCCACGCGCCGTCGCCGGTGCCGTCGTGGCCGAACCAGCCCCCGTACCGCGACCATCCCGCGCCCCAGCCGTCCGCCAGCCCGTAGGCGTCCACGGCGAGCCCCTCCGTGACGTCCTCGCGCATCGACCGCGCCGTCGCGTCGTCCAGCAGGCCCGCGCCCGGGCCGAGGCCCAGGTGCGCGGCGCCGAACACCGCGAGGTCGCGGGCGGAGACGCACAGGCCGGCGGCCGGATCCTCCAGCGGCGGTACGGACTGCTCCCGGATGGGCCGGGGCGGGGCGTCCGGGCGTACGAGATGACCCACGGCGGTCGGCGCCGCGGTGTCGCACCCCAGTGGGCGCAGCAGCATCGACTGCACCGCCTCCGCCCAGTCCAGGCCGGTGATCTCCTCGACCAGGCGGCCGGCGATCAGGTAGCCCGGGTTGGAGTAGGAGAAGACCGTGCCCGGCTCGTGCACGGCCAGCTCGGACGCGTGCCGGGCGAGCCACCGGGCGCGGGTGGTTCCGGGTGGCAGCTCGGCGGTGTTGGCCGCCAGGCCCGCGGTGTGGCTGAGCACCTGCCGCAGCGTGAACTCCGGGCCCGCGCGCAGCTCGCCCAGCTGCTCCGACAGGGGCTCGTCCAGGTCCGCGTCGCCGTCGGCGACCAGCAGGGCCGCGAGCGTCGCGGTGAACGCCTTGGTGAGCGATCCGAGCGGGAACGCCGTCGCGACCGTCACCGCCCTTCCCGATCCGGCCTCCTCCTCACCGGTCTCCGCGGTGCGCAGGAGGCCGTCGCGCCAGATCGCCACCTGGGCGCCGGGCACGCCGTGCCGGAGCGCGAGTTCCGCCGGCAGCTCGTTCATCGGGCATCCTCCGTCCCGAGGGCCGGCTCGCACAGGCGGGCGATCGAGCGCAGCGCCGCCACGAGTTCGGAGCCGACCCGCTCGATCGTCTCGGGCTCGTGCAGGTTGACCGAGTAGTAGAGGTCGAAGCCGAGCCGGCCGCCCTCGACCGCGCCGACCACCTCCAGCGCCTGCTCGACCCGCTCGCGGTCGTCCTGTTCCTGACCGATCGGGTCGTGGAAGGCGTGGAACAGCGAGCGGTCGGCCGTCTGGGTGATGTCCTCGGTCTGGCTGTGGTAGTTGAACGACACCGCGGGGGGCGTGTGCTCCGCGGACAGCGTGCCGGACCCGGCGAGGTGGCGCAGCGCGCCGTAGCCGATGCCGTTGCCGGGGACGGCGCGCAGGCAGCGGCGCACCGACCGCACGACGGCGGGCCAGTCGGCCTCGTCGCCGGTCCGTCCGGGCACCTCCAGCGCGACGGGGTACGAGCTGGTGAACCACCCGACCGTGCGGGACAGGTCGATGTCGTCGAAGATCTCCTCGCGTCCGTGGCCCTCCATCTCGATCACCAGTCGGTCGTCGCCGGACCAGCGGCACATCGTCCAGGCGAGCGCGGAGAGCAGCACGTCGCTGACCCGGGCCCGGAACCTGCCCGGTGCCACGTGCAGCAGCGCCGCGGTCTCGTCCTGCTCCAGCCGCACCGGCAGGATCCGCCGCGACGACACCACGTTCGGTCCGGGGCCGTCGGTCGGCAGCGGCGCCGCCTCGGGCACCGCGTCCCAGTGCGCGGTCTGGTCGGCGAAGCCGCCGTCGGCCGCGTACGCCGCGAAGCGGGTGGCCCACTGCCGGAACGAGGAGGTCTTGGCGCCGAGGTCGATCGGCTCGCCGTCGAGCGCCTGCCGGTACGCGAGGTCCAGGTCGTGGTTGATGACCCGCCACGACACCGCGTCGATCACGAGGTGGTGCACGGTCAGGTGCAGGTGCGCCCGCCGGTCCGCGCCGAGGTCGAACAGGACCGCCCGCAGCAGCGGCCCTTCGGTCAGGTCGAAGCCCGTGTCGGCCGCCGAGGCGAGCCGGTCCATGGCCGGGAGCAGCTCCTCGTCGGGCAGCCCCGAGAGGTCGTGGCGCTCGAACAGCTCGCCGGTCTCGGCCGCGAGGTTCCACTGCGACCAGTGGCCCTGTTCGTCGAGCTCGTACCGCATCCGCAGCGCGTCGTGGTGCGCGACGACCGCCTCGATCGCGGCGCGCAGCGCCGTCTCGTCGGTGTCCGCCGCGAGCTCGACGTGGATCGACTGGACGAGGTGCTGCGGGGCGGCCGTGTTGCGCGCGAAGAACGCGTGCTGGATCGGGGTGAGCGGCACCTCGCCGGTCTCGGCCTCCTGGGTGGCGGCGACCTGGCGGTCGTGGCCGGCTGCGGCGACGAGCTGCTCGACGGTCGGGTGCCGGAACAGGTCGCTGGAGGAGACCTGCAGTCCCGCCCGGCGGCTCTTGAACACGACCTGGATGCTGAGGATCGAGTCGCCGCCGAGGTCGAAGAAGTCGTCGGTGACCCCGACCTGCTCCACGCCGAGCGTCTCGGCCCAGATCTCGGCCATCGTGCGCTCGTCGGGGGTGCGGGGCTCCACCGTGGCCCGGCCGGCCGCGGTGGTCGTGGGCTCCGGCAGGGCGCGCCGGTCGACCTTGCCGTGCGCGGTGAGCGGCATCTGCTCCAGCCGGACGATCGCGGCCGGGACCATGTACTCGGGCAGGCGGGCGGCGAGGTACGCGATCAGTTCGGCCGGGTCCTGCTCGGAGACCACGTACCCGACGAGACGCCGGCGGCCCGGCTGGTCCTCGCGGACGATGACGGTCGCCCTTGCCACGTCCGGGTGGCGGGTGAGCGCCTGCTCGATCTCGCCGAGCTCGATGCGGTAGCCGCGCAGCTTCACCTGGTCGTCGGTACGGCCGACGAACTCGAGCGTGCCGTCGGGCCGCCAGCGCATCAGGTCGCCGGTGCGGTACATCCGGGAACCGGGCGCCCCGAAGGGGTCCGCCAGGAAGCGTTCGGCGGTCAGCCCGGGGCGGCCCCGGTAGCCGCGGCACACGCCGTCCCCGGCGAGGTACGCCTCCCCGGCCACGCCCACCGGCACCGCCTGGAGGTCCCGGTCGAGCAGGTAGACCCGGGCGTCCGCGGTCGGCCGGCCGACCGGGACGGTCCCTCCGTAGCGCCCGTCACGCTCGACCGGGAAGCAGGTCGAGGTCACCGAGCACTCGGTGGGCCCGTACTCGTTGACGATCCGCAGGTCGGGCAGCCGGTCGAGGACGCGGGCGCAGTGCGGTGCGGACAGCGCCTCACCGCCGACCACGACCGTGCGCACCCCGGCGAGGATTCCCGGGTCGGTGTCGGCGACGGCGTGGAAGAAGCCCGCCGCGAACGAGATGGCATCCACCTCGTTGTCGCGCAGGAACTTGTCGAGCTCGTCGACCGAGCGGAAGTCGCCGGGCCGCACGGCCAGGCACGCGCCGCTCAGCAGCGCCTGCCACAGCTCGTTCTGCGCGGCGTCGAACGAGATCGAGTGGTGCTGGGCGATCGTCGCGGCGTCGCCGAAGGTGTGCTCGCCCGCGGCGCGCACCAGACGGACGAGGCCGCGGTGGGTGACCATGCTGGCCTTGGGCGCGCCGGTCGAGCCCGAGGTGTAGACGAGCACGGCGAGGCTGTCCGGGACGGTGCGCGAGGGCAGCGGCGCGGCGACGGGCTCCGGCCGCAGCTCGTCGACCAGCAGGATCTCGGCGTCGGTCGGCGGCAGGCCGGGCGCGAGCGCGGCGCTGGTCAGCATCACCGGCACGCCCGAGTCGCGGAAGAGATAGGTGAGGCGCTCGGACGGGTACCCGGGGTCGAGCGGCACGTACGCACCGCCCGCCTTGAGGACGCCGAGCATGGCGGTGATCATCTCGGCACCACCCGGCAGGCAGATGCCCACCGGCACCTCCGGACCGACACCCCGGCCGACGAGATCGTGGGCGAGCCGGTCGGAGCAGGCGTCCAGCTCGGCGTAAGTGAGCCGGGTGTCGCTGGCGACGACCGCGAGCCGGTCGGGGTGCTCGCGCGCGACCTCCGTGAAGAGCTCGTGCAGGCACCGCTCGGGGTAGCCGGACGGGGTTCCGTTGAACTCCTCGATCAGCCGGTCGAGTTCGGCGCCGCGGACCATCGGCAGGTCGCGCAGTGTGGCGTCGGGCGCCGCCACCATCGCGTCGAGCATGCCGAGCAGGTGATCGGCGAAGCGGCCCGCGGTGGCGTCGTCGAACAGGCGCGGGTCGTAGCCGAGCCGCATGTGGAGTCCGTCCACCAGGTGCGCCACGCAGGTGAGCGGGAAGTTCGACGTCTCCAGGCCCGCCAGCGACCGGACCCCCAGCCCGTGGCGCTCGGCGGCGTTCTCGTCGTACGGGAAGTTCTCGAAGACCACGCAGCTGTCGAAGAGGTCGGTGCCCGCCGGGATCGCGGCCCAGTTCCGGACCTGGGCGAGCGAGACGTACTCGAACTGGCGGCCGTCGACCTGCTGCTCCTGGATCTCGCGCAGCCAGGTGCGCAGGTCGCTGTCGGGCGAGACGGTCAGCCGGGCGGGCAGCGTGTTGATGAACAGGCCGACCATCTCGTCCGAGCCCGGCAGGTCGGCGGGCCGGCCGCCCACCGTGGTGCCGAAGCAGACCTGCCGGTCGCCGCTGTACCGGGACAGCAGCAGGGCCCAGGCGCCCTGGATCAGGGTGTTGACGGTGACCCGGGTCTCCCGGGCGAAGCTCTCCAGCCGCCCGGTCTCCTCCGCCGTGAGCACGAGGTCGAGGTGGCCGGTGTCGCGGGACTGGTGCGAGCGCAGCGGCGGCCGGTCGTACGGCAGCACGGTGGGCGCGGAGAACCCTTCGAGCAGGCCGGTCCAGTACGCCTGCGCCGCGACGGTGTCCTGCTCGCCGAGCCAGCGCACGTACTCGCGGAACGGACGGCGCGGGCGCGGCGGATCGACCTCGCGTCCGCTGAGCGCGGCGTGCTCCACGAAGACCTCGTTGAGCACGTCGGCGAAGCTCCAGCCGTCGAGGAGCAGGTGGTGCGACGAGCAGCGCAGGTGGACGCTGGACGCGGAGAGCCGGGCCAGGTGCAGTCGCAGCAGCGGCGGCCGCGACAGGTCGAGCGGCTCGCCCGGAGCCTCGGCCAGCAGGCGGATGCGCTCCTGCTGCTGTGCCTCGGTCAGCTCCGACCAGTCCTCGATGACGACGGGCACGCGCACGTCCCGGTGGACCACCTGGAGGGGGCGTCCGCCCTCGGCGTCGGCGATCGCCGTACGCAGCACGGGTGTGCGGTCGACGACCCGTTGCCACGCCTCGGCCAGCACGGCGGGGTCGGTGACCCCGTCGAGGACCAGCCCGAGGTGGGTGAAGTAGATGTCGTCCTCGTGCGCGTCGAGCGAGTGGAACAGCAGGCCGCTCTGCATCGGCGTGAGCGGGTAGACGTCCTCGACCGTGCGGCCGTCCCCGGCGATCCGGTCGACGCCGGCCTGGTCGAGCCCGGCGAGCGGGAAGTCGGACGGGGTGCAGCCGCCGGCCTGGGCGCAGTGCGCCACGATGCCGGCGAGCGCGGTGGTGAACCGCGCCGCGAGGCCGGCGATCGTCGCCTCGTCGTGCAGCGCGGCCGAGTACTCCCAGGAGAACTCGAGCCGGCCGTCACGGACCATCCCGGTGATCTCCAGGCGGTTCGGACGGGCCAGGTCGGCGCTGCGGTCCGGTACCGGGCTGGGCTGCCAGCCGCGCAGCAGGCCGTCGCCGGTGGCCACGTCGAAGTGGCCGTGGTAGTTGAAGCCGACCTGGCAGCGGCCGCCGCCCAGCCCGGCGCCCTCGGTCAGGTAGCGCAGGGCGCCGTACCCGATGCCGGCCTCGGGGACCGCGCGCAGGGTCTCCTTGACGGCCTTGAGCCGGGTGCCCCAGTCCTCGCCCGGCACGGGCAGCACCACCGGGAAGAGCGTGGTGAACCAGCCGGCCGTGCGGGACAGGTCGACGTCGTCGAAGAGGTTCTCGCGGCCGTGGCCCTCCAGCTCGACCGCGACGGCCTCGCCGCCGGACCAGTCGGCCAGCACCGCCGCGAGCGCGGTCAGCAGCACGTCGTTGACCTGGGTGCGGTACGCCGCCGGCACGTCCCGCAGCAGCGCGCGGGTCAGCTCGGCATCGAGACCGGCCTCGACCGTTCGGGCGTGCGCGAGCGTGTCCGGTGCCGTGCGGTCGGCCGGCAGGGGCGGGCATGCGGCGGACGCGGCCTCGATGGCCTGCCAGTACGGCCGCTCGCCGTCGAAGCGGCCGGATCCGGCCGCCTCGGTCAGCCGCATCGACCATTCCCGGAAGCCGGTGGACTTCTCCGGCAGGCCGACTCGCAGGCCCTGCGCCGCCTGCTCGTAGGCGAGTTCCAGGTCGGAGAGCAGCACGCGCCAGGTGACCCCGTCGACGACGAGGTGGTGCACCGTGACGAACAGCCGGTCGGGCTCGGGTGCACCGGAGAAGTGCACCGCGCCGAGCAGGGGCCCGGAGTCGAGCCGGAAGCCCGTCTGGGCCGCCGTGACCGCCTCGTGGACGGCCCGCTCGCGGGCGGGGGCGTCGAGGCCGGACAGGTCGACCGTGCGGAACGGCTCGCCCGTCTCGGCGATCGCGCAGTGCTGCCGCCAGGCGCCGTCGGTACGGACGGCGCGCAGCCGCAGCGCGTCGTGGTGGTCGAGCAGCGCCGTCACCGCCGTGCGCAGGGCGGCCGGGTCGGTGCCGGGCGCGAGCTCGACGAACATCGACTGGTTGAAGTGGGCGGCGCCCTCGGGGTACTGCTCGAAGTACCAGCGCTGCACCGGGGTGAGCGGCACGTCCCCGACCGCGGTGGCGGCCGCCTGCGGCGCCGGCTGGTCAGCTGTCCGGACGACGGCGGCCAGGTCGGCGACGGTCTGGTGCAGGAAGATCTGCTTGGCGGTCAGGCGCAGGCCGGCCCGCCGTGCCTTCGACACGACCTGCAGCCCGACGATGGAGTCGCCGCCGAGCTCGAAGAAGTTGTCGCTGACCCCGACCGTGCCGGGCTGGAGGCCCAGCACCTCGGCCCAGATCGCGGCGAGCGCGGCCTCGGTGTCGTTGCGCGGCGGTACGTGGTTCCCGGCGGCGTGGTCGGTGGTCGCCGGCGCCGGCAGCGCCTTGCGGTCGAGTGTGCCGCTCGGTGTCATCGGAAGCTCGTCGAGGACGACGAGTGCGGAGGGTACGGCCGGGTCGGGCACGATCCCGGCGAGGAACGCGCGCAGCTCGGTGAGGGTGGGCGCGGTACCGTCCGTGACCAGGTAGCCGACGAGCCGGTCACGGCCGCCCGTGTCGGGTCGCACCGCGGCGGCCGCGGCCGCGATGCCGGGGTGGCGCAGCAGGGCGGCCTCGACCTCGCCGAGCTCCACCCGGAAGCCACGGACCTTGACCTGGTCGTCCGCACGGCCGAGGTACTCCAGGTTGCCGTCGGGCCGCCATCGCCCGACGTCGCCGGTGCGGTAGAGCCGTCCGTCGGTGAACGGGTCGTCGAGGAAGCGCTGCGCGGTGAGCTCGGGCCGGTTCCAGTACCCCTGTGCCACCCCGTCACCGCCGATGCAGATCTCGCCGGGCACGCCGACGGGAACGGGACGCAGCCGGGCGTCGAGCACGTAGGTGCGGGTGTTGCCCAGCGGCCGGCCGATCGGCACGACAGCCGTGTCGCCCAGCGCGTCGGGCCGCAGCCGGTACGTCGTGGAGTCCACGGTGGTCTCCGTGGCGCCGTAGTTGTTCGTGACGACGGCGTCGGGCGGGAGCAGCTCCAGGGTCGCGGCCGCGTCGCCGGCCAGCCACGCCTCCGAACCGACCGCGAGGACGCGCAGCGAGTCCGCCCGGTGGCCGGCCCAGGACAGCTCCTGGGCGACCGCCTTGGCCAGCGACGGGGTGGTCACCAGCAGCTGCGGGCGGACCTCGGTGATCAGCGCGGCCAGTGCGGGCGGGTCGGTGATCACCTCTGCCGGGCAGATCACCATCTCGCCGCCGTACATCGCGGACATCAGGAAGTCACCGAGGAACAGGTCCACGGCGAGGCTGGACACCGACAGGCTGCGGCCCCGCAGCCCGGTCAGGTCGTAGCGGGCGTCCCAGGCGCGCATCATGTGTTCGGCGTTGCGGTGGCTGACCATCACGCCCTTGGGGCGACCGGTCGAGCCGGAGGTGTAGACGACGTACGCGAGGTCGTCCGGCCCGACGGCCGTGGTGGGCGCCGTGGCGGGGTGGCGGGCGATCGCGTCCTGGTCGGTGTCCAGGCGGATCGTGGTCCAGTCGCCGTCGCCCACCGCCGCCGAGTCGGTGATCAGCACCGGGGCGGCGGCGTCGCCGAGCATCATGGCCAGCCGCTGCGCGGGGTGCTCGGGGTCGAGCGGCACGAACGCGCCACCGGCCTTGAGCACGGCCAGCAGCGCGACCATCGCGTCCACACCGCGGTCGAGGCAGACGCCGGTCAGCACGCCCGGGCGGACGCCGGCCGCGACCAGGTGGTGCGCGAGCCGGTTGGCCCGCGCGGCCAGCTCGGCGAAGGTGAGCCGCTCGCTGCTGTCGCTCACCGCGACGCCGTCGGGCGTCCGGGCCGCCTGCTCGTCGAAGATCCGGTGCAGGGTCCGCGCGGCCGGTGCCGCGATGGCCGGTCCCTGCCAGTCTGCGGTGAGCGTGTGCAGCTCGTCGGCCGGCAGCATGGACAGACCGGCGAGCGGCGCCTCGGGCTCGTCGGTCACCGCGCGCAGCAGGGTGACGAGGTGGCCGCCGAGCCGCTCGACGGTCGCCCGGTCGAACAGGTCGGTGCTGTACTCCAGGTAGCAGACGAGCGAGGAGGCGTCCTCGTAGAAGTCGAGCGTGAGGTCCAGCTTCGCGACGTCGACCGGCGGCTGGATCTCGGTGACGTCCAGCCCCTGGAAGGCCGGCAGCGTGTCGGCCAGGTTCTGCAGGTTGACCATCACCTGCACCAGCGGCGGCCGGGACGGGTCCCGGTCGGGCCGCAGCGTGTCGACGAGCCGCTGGAAGGGGACCTCGTCGTGGGCGAAGGCGTCGAGCAGGCCGGTGCGCACCCGGCCGAGCAGCTCCGTGAACGACAGCGACTCCTCCACCTGGGAGCGCAGCACCACGGTGTTGATGAAGGTGCCGATCAGGTTCTCCAGCTCGGGCCGCTGCCGGCCCAGGGTGACCGTGCCGACCGCCACGTCGGGTTCGTCGCAGTACCGGGCCAACAGCACCTTCGTGGCCGTGACCAGGGCCATGAACAGCGTCGCGTCACGCCCACGACTCAGCTCCCGCAGCCGGTTCAGCACCTCGGCGGGGATCTCCACCGGCAGGGTCGCGCCCGCGGGCGTACGGACGGGCGGCCTCGGCCGGTCGGTGGGCAGGTCGGCCGTGCGCATTCCCGCGAGCCGGTCGCGCCAGTAGCCGAGCTGCTCGTCGAGCGTGGCGGACCGCTCGCGCTCCCAGACGGCAAAGTCGGCGTACTGCACGGGCAGGGGCGGCAGGGACGCCGCGACGCCGCCGACCGCCTCGTCGTAGGCGGCGGCCAGCTCGCCGAGCAGCCGCCCGGTCGACCAGCCGTCGCAGATGATGTGGTGCGTGCCCAGCACGAGCACGTGGTCGTCGGCGTCCACGCGCAGCAGGGTGGCCCGCAGCAGCGGTCCGCGGCGCAGGTCGAAGGGGGTGTTCAGCTCCGTGGAGAGGAAGCGCTCGACCGTCGGCATGGCGTCGGGCCCTGACACGTCGACGATCGGCAGCGGCCGGCCGGCGTGCTCGTGCACGACCTGGACGCCGCGGCCGTCGACCGCGTCGAACGTGGTGCGCAGCATCTCGTGCCGGCGCACGACCTGGTCGAGCGCGGCGCCGAGCGCAGCGGCGTCGAGCTCGCCGCGCAGCCGCAGCGCGCGCAGCGAGTTGTACTCGGCGCTGTCCGGTTCCAACTCGGCGGAGAACCAGAGCCGCTCCTGCGCCGACGACATCGGCAGCAGGCCGTCACGGGGGGCGGCGGGGATCGGCAGCTCCGCGGGCGCGGACTGGCCGGCGAGGCGGCGCAGCAGCTCCGCCCGCAGGTGCTCCGGTACGGACGCGAGCATCTCGTCGTGCTGGGTCATCTGCATTCCTTCCTAGGTCAGATCCGGCCGGGCGCTTCGGCGCCGGAGGCGGCAATCAGGCTCGCGATGATCCGCTGCTGGACGACCGCGGCGAGGTCTCTCACGTGGCGGTGCTCGAACAGATCCCGCGGGGAGAGCGGCACGTCGAACGCGGTGCGCATGCGGACGGCCAGACGGATCGCGTTGATCGAGTCGCCGCCGAGGTCGAAGAAGCTGTCGTGCGCTCCCACCCGGGACACGTCCAGCACCTCGCCCCAGATCCGGCAGACGGCCTCCTCGGTCGGGTTGGCCGGCGCCACGTACGAGTCCTCGTCCGGACGGAGCCCTGCCGCGGGCAGCGCCGCCCGGTCGAGCTTGCCGTTGCGGTTGATCGGCAGCACCGCCAGCGACACCACGGCGGCCGGAACCATGTAGGCGGGCACGTGCTGGGCGACGTGTGCGCGCAGCTCGTCCGCGGTCGGCTCGCCGGAGCGCGGCACGACGTACGCGACGAGCCGCTTGCCGGCCCCGTCGGCCTGGACGACGACCGCGGCCTCGGCCACCGCCTCGTGCCGCAGCAGCACGTTCTCGACCTCCCGCGGCTCCACCCGGAAGCCGCGGATCTTGACCTGGTCGTCCGCCCGGCCGGCGAACTCCAGCGTGCCGTCCGGGTTCCAGCGGACCAGGTCGCCGGTGCGGTACAGCCGGGCGCCCGGCGCGCCGAACGGGTCGGCCACGAAGCGCTCCGCGGTGAGGTCCGGCCGCCCGATGTATCCGCGGCCCACGCCGGCGCCGCCGAGGTAGAGCTCTCCCGTGACGCCGGGCGGCACGGGGCGCAGCCGGTCGTCGAGGACGTGGACGCTGGTGTTGGGGATCGGCCTGCCGATCGGGACGTTGTCGTACCGGACGCCGGGCTCGACGGCGAACAGCGTCGCGGCGACCGCGCATTCGCTGGGACCGTAGCCGTTGAGCAGGCGGCGGCCGGGCGACCACGCGGTGGCGAGGTCCGGGGTGAGGACCTCGCCGCCGCACAGGATGGACTCCAGGTTCGGCAGCGCTGCCGGGTCGAGCACCGGCAGGACGGTCGGCGGCCCGGTGACCGCGGTGACGTCGGCCTCGCGCAGCTGCTCGATCAGTTCGGCGCCGCTGTAGGTTCCGGCGGTCACGGGAGCGACCAGCGTGGCGCCGCCCGCGAGCGTGCTCAACAGGACGAGCGAGGCGGCGTCGAAGCTCATCGGGGAGAGCTGGTAGATCCGGCTGCCGGGGCGCACGTGCAGGGGGACGACCGCCTCGATGGTGTTGACCATGGACCGGTGCTCGACCATGGTGCCCTTGGGCTTCCCGGTCGAGCCCGAGGTGTAGACGGTGAACACGAGGTCGCGGGGGCTGCCGTGGTCGGGCGGGGCGGTCGCCGGCCGGGCGGCGATGGCGGGCCAGTCCTCGTCGAGCAGGACGAGCGGGGTCGTCGTGCCCGCGAAGACGTCGACGTGGCGGGTGTGGGTGAGCACGACCGCCGGGCGCGCCTCCTGGAGGATCGCGGCGGCGCGCTGGGCGGGGTAGTCGGGGTCGATCGGCACGTACGCGCCGCCGGCCTTGAGCGTGCCGAGGACGCCGACGACCAGGTCGGGGCCGCGCTCGACGGACACCCCGACGAGCACGTCCGGCCCGACGCCGAGGCCGACCAGGTGGTGGGCGAGCCGGTTGGAGCGCTCCTCGACTTCCGCGTAGGTGAGCCGGTGGTCGCCCCGCTCGATCGCGACGGTGTCCGGCCACCGGGCGGCGCGCTCGCTGATGAGCTGGTGCATGCGCCGCTCGATGGAGTACTCGGAGGGAGCGGCCACGCCCCACTCGCCGAGGACGAGTTCCCGCTCGGCGGCGGTCAGCGCGGTCACGTCGCCGACGCTCGGCGCGGACCCGTCGGCCAGCTTGTCCAGCACCGTGATCAGTCGCGCGGCGACCCGCTCCACGGTGTCCGGCTCGAAGATCGTCTCGTCGTAGAGCAGCCGCATGACCAGCGACTCGCCGGGGAACACGCTCAGCGCCAGCGGATAGCCCGTGGCGAACTCGACGTCGAACGCGCGGACCACCGACCGGTCGAACGGGTAGTTCTGGAAGACCACGGCCGTGTCGAACAGCGCGGTCCCGGGCGCCACGTCGGCGAAGGACTGCACGCGGGTCAGCGGGGCGTACGCGAACTCGCGCGCCGCGGCCTGCTCGCGCTGCAACTCCGCGAGCCACGGCAGGGTCTGCTCGTCGTCACCGACCCGGACCCGGACGGGCTGACTGTTGATCATCATGCCGACCATCGACTCGATCCCGGGCAGCTCCGCCGGGCGCACCGCCATGCTCGTGCCGAAGCAGACGTCGGTCTCGCCGCTCAGGCGCGCCAGCAGGATCGCCCACGCCCCCTGGACCAGGGTGTTGGGGGTCAGCCCGGTGCGCCGCGCGCACGCGGAGAGCCGCGCGGCCGTCTGCGCCGGAACCGTCACCTGCACCGATCGCCCGGCCGTGGGCCGGTGGCCCTCCGGCGGCTGCCGGTCGCCGGGCACGGACACCGGACTCGTGAAGCCGGCCATCCGGCCGCGCCAGTAGTCGTCGGCGGCGGTCAGGTCCTGGTCCGCGAGCCAGCGGACGAAGTCCTCGAACGGCGGCCGCGGCCGCACCGGCTCGCCGCGGTACCCGTCGAGCACGTCCTGCAGCAGCTCCGCGGCGCTCCACCCGTCGGTGAGCACGTGGTGCATCGTCCAGACCAGCTCGACGGAGTCCGGGCCGAGCCGCACGATCGTGACCCGGCTCAGCGGTGCCCGGGTGAGGTCGACGCCGGCGGCGCGGTCGGCGTCGAGCAGCTCCCGCAGCCGCACGGGGTGCTCCGCCTCCGGCAAGGCGCTCCAGTCGAGGTGGGTCACCGGCAGCGTGACCTCGTCCCGGACGACCTGCACGGGCTCCTCGACCTCGGCCCAGCGCAGCTCGGTGCGGAGCACCGCGTGGCGTTCCGTGGCCTCCTGCCAGACCCGGCCGAGGCGGTCGGGGTCGGTGACGTCGCCGAGCCGGACGACGAGCTGGAGCAGGTGCAGCGACGGGTCGTCGAGCATGAGGGTCTCGAAGAGCATGCCGCTCTGCATGGAGGTCAACGGGTAGCTGCCCGTACGCGGCGACCCGTGCCGTGCCGCCGGGGCTTCGTCGAGCCGCGTCGCCGCGCCGGCCAGCGCCTCGACGGTCGGGTGGGCGAAGACGTCGGTCGTGCTCAGCACGAGGCCCTTGGCCCGCGCCCGCGCGACGATCTTCATGGTCAGCACGGAGTCGCCCCCGAGGGCGAAGAAGTCGTCCCGCGCGCCGACCCGTTCGACGCCGAGCGTCTCGGCCCAGATCGCGGCGAGCTCACGCTCGGTGTCCGTGCGCGGCTCGCGGTACTCCTGGTCGTCGGCCGGGGGCTCGGGCAGCGCGGATCGGTCCACCTTGCCGTTCGCGTTGATCGGCAGCCGGTCCATCCAGACGACGCGCGCGGGCACCATGTAGCCCGGCAGGCGTTCGGCCAGCCGGTCGAGCAGCTCACGCTCCGCGCGGGGGTCCGGCCCCGCCGCGTACGCGACGATGCTGCGCGTCGGGCCGCTCTCCCGCACCACCGCGATGGCGTCGGTGACGCCGGGGCAGTCGCGCAACGCGGCCTCGATCTCACCCAGTTCGATCCGGAACCCGCGGATCTTGACCTGGTGGTCGGTACGGCCGAGGAACTCGATGAGCCCGTCCTCGGTCAGGCGCACCCGGTCGCCGGTGCGGTAGAGGCGGCCGCCGGGTGCGAACGGGTGGGCGACGAAGCGCTCGGCGGTCAGCGCGGGGCGTCCGAGGTAGCCGCGGCCCGTACCGTCGCCGCCCAGGTACAGCTCGCCGACACCGCCCGGGCCGACGACCCCCAGCCGCTCGTCGAGCACGTACGCCTCGGTGTCGTCCAGGGCCGTGCCGATCACCGCCGCCCGGGTGCGCACGTCGTCCGGCGTCATCCGGTGCGTGATGGCGAACACCGTGCACTCGGTCGGGCCGTACCCGTTGACGATCACGGTGTCCGGGCAGGCGCGCTGCACCCGCTCCATGGCGGCCGCCGACGGGGCTTCGCCGCCGGCCCACACCTCGCGCAGCCCCGCGAAACAGCCGGGTTGCTCCTCGGCGAAGAGCCGGAACAGCGCCGCGGTCAGGAAGACCGCGTCGAAGCCGTGCTCGGCGACGAGCCCGGCCAGCCCCGGCGCGGTCAGCTCCGCGGGCGCGATGACGACGCGGCCTCCGTTGAGCAGCGGCACCCAGATCTCGAACGTGGAGGCGTCGAACGCGAGCGGCGCGTTGAACAGCGTGCTCCGGCCGAAAGCGGCGCGGACGTGGGGTTCCCGGGCCAGCGCCGTGATGTTGCGGTGGGTGATGGACACGCCCTTGGGCCGGCCGGTCGAGCCCGAGGTGTGAATGACGTAGGCGAGCTGTTCCCCGTCGACGCTCACCCGCGGGGCGTCGGGGCGCCGACCCGTGTCCGCGCCGTCCACGACGAGCACGGCGGGCCCGGCGGTCGCCGCCCGGCCGGCGGTCGACCGGTCGGCGATCAGCACGACCGCGCCGGTCTCGGCGAGCAGCCCGCGGACCCGGTCGTCGGGGTAGCTCTCGTGCATCGGCACGTAGACGCCGCCCGCCTTGAGCACGGCGAGCATGGCGACGACGGTCTCCGGCGAGTGGCCCGAGCGGCCCATCAGCATGCCGACCCGCGACTCGGCGGTCACCCCGGCGGTGACGAGGAGGTGGGCCAGGTGGTTGGCGCACTCGTCCAGCTCGCCGTACGTGAGGGTCCTGTCGGCATCGACGACCGCGGGCGCGTCGGGATCCCGCCGGGCGTGCGCGGCGACGACGTGGTGGACCGTCCGGCCCTCCGGGTCGGCGGGTGCGTTGTCAAAACCGTGGGACATGCTCGGCCCTCCACTAGAGACACGCGTGGCGCGCGGATCAGTCGACGGTCGAGCTTGGCCTGCGGAGGGGTACCGGCTCCACGTTCTTGAGCGGTGAGGAAACTGCCCGCTCGGTGGGGCCCGGTGGGGATGCGCGAAACAGGTGAGGCGTGGCCGAAGCCACGCCTCACCTGCTACCAGCGGTCGTACGTCACTCGGGCCGCGAGATCGCCTCCACGGCCGGCGGACGCAGGGCGAGCCGGGCCGGCAGCATCACGGCGGGCCAGGCGATCGCCACGGCCGCGATCACGATGCCGAGGTACATCAGCGGCGGGATGGAGGGGAACACGGAGTGCCGGATCGCGTAGCTCATCCCGATCAGCGACGGCAGCGCCGCGATCGTGCCGACGGCGATCGCGCACAGCGCGATGATGCCCGCCTCCTGGCGCATCATCGACCGGACCTGGCTGGTACGGGTGCCGACGAGGCGCAGCAGGGCGAACTCGCCCCGCCGCGAGATCGTCGCCATGACCAGCGTGTTGACGACGGCGATGGCGAGGTAGCCGAGCAGGACGGCGTTGAGCATGAGGCTGACCCCGCTGGCGCCCGCATCGGTCGGTGCGACGGTGACCGCCTCGGCGTCGCGCACGCTCAGCGTCGGATACGGCTTCAGCGCCGCGCTCAGGTCCGCCTTCGGGTCGGCGTTCACCATCAGCCACTGGTCGAGGTGGTCGGTGGTGTGCGCGATGACCACGTCGTGGGGCAGCGTGATGTCGCCGAAGCCGAGCCCGTTCTCGTAGACCGCGACCACCTTGGCCTTCTCGACGGTGCCGTCGCCGAGGTGCATCTCGACGGTGCCGCCCACGTCGGCGCCGACCGTGCCGGAGACGATGCGGCTGAGCGCGACCGTGTTGCCGGTGAGACCGCTGAGGTCGCCGCGCAGCACGTCCAGCTTCATGGTGTCCGGTACGGCCGCGGGGTCGACGCCCTGCGCCGAGCTGATCCGGTACTGGATGCCGTCGCCATCGGGCCAGGTGAGGATCGTCGAGGTCCGGGCGACCGGGCCGACCGTGCGGACGCCGGGGACCTTTCGGAGCTCGTCGACCAGGCCGGGTGAGATCCCCGCGCTGTCGGAGGTCACCACGTGGTCGGCGATCACACCGTCGACCAGCTGGTCCTGCGCGGTCGCGGCGAGCGTCGTGGCGCCGAAGAGCTGGGCGGACGCCATGGTCACACCCATGATCAGCGGGGTGGTGGCGGCGCTGAGCCGGCGGGCCCGGGCCCGGGAGTTGGCGATCGCGAGGAACCGGGTGACGCCGCCCGGGCGGCGGCCGAGCAGCGCCGCGATGCCGCCGAACAGCTTCGGTCCGAGCAGGCCGACGGCGATCACCAGGAGCAGCGCGGAGCTGGCGGCGCCTTCGATGGCCGACTCGCCGGGCAGCACGATCGGCAGCACGACCGCGACGGCCAGGCCGCCGGGCACGAGCAGCAGGCCGAGCGTGAGCCGGACCCAGCCGAGCTTCTTCGACTCCACGGCCACGTCGCCGAGCGCCTCGACGGCACTGACCTTCGCGGCCCGCCGGGCCGCGAGCCAGCCGCCGACCCGGGCCGCGAGGACGCAGACCAGCACGGCGAACAGCACCGGCAACGGCGTGATCTCCAGGGAGAATCCGGCCGGCAGCACGCCGGCCGACGTGAACACGGAGTGCAGCAGCAGGGCGAGCAGGATGCCGGGGAGGGCGCCGAGCACGGCGCCGATCCCGCCGACGAGCACGGCCTCGCCGCCGATCATCCGCAGCACCTGCCGCGGGGTGGCACCGACGGCGCGCAAAAGGGCCAGCTCGCGGCGGCGCTGCTGCACCTGCAGGGCCAGCGTGCCGGAGACCACGATGACCACGAGCATGATCATGGTGGCGCCGAAGGCGCTGGCCACCTCGATGACGAAGGACCGCGACTGCCCGACGTCGAGCGTCTCGACATCGCTGCGGTCGTCGCCGGTGTAGGTCTCCACCCCGGGCACGGCCTTCTTGATCCGGTCGGCGAGGTCGCCCGCGTCGGTCCCGTTCGCGGCCAGCACGCCGACGGCGTCGATCTTGCCGGGCAGGTCGTAGAGCCGCGCCGCCTGGTCGTCGGTGAAGAAGACCGCGGACTGCCGGTCGAACGAGACCCCGGGCTCGGCGACGCCGCTGACGTGGTACGACTCCGGCTTCGACCCGGCCACCAGCGTGACCGTGTCCCCGGCGCCGACGCCGGCCCGGTTGGCGAGGTCGCTGTCGAGCACGACGTCGTCGGCCGCTTGCGGCTGGGAGCCCGAGCGCAGCGTGAACGGTGCCAGCACCGAGGCGGACCAGCCGTGCCCGTACACGGGCGGGCCGTCGAGGACGGAGTCCTTCTTCAGGACGGTCATCCGGACGCTGGTGTCCGCGACCGCGGATTCGACGCCCTTGACCGCGGCGACCTTGGCGACCGTGTCGGCGGGCAGCCGGACCCGCTCGGAGAGCCGCGGGTCCGAATCGCCGTCGACGGGCATGGCCTGGTAGCCGCCGACGACGACGGCCGCCTTGTGGTACCGCTCGGCCGGGACTCCCGAGCTGAGACCGGTCTCCAGCAGCGCGCCGCAGGCGGTGATCACGGCGGAGCCGACCGCGACGGCGATCAGCACCGCCGCGAAGCCGCCCTTGCGGCCGCGGATCGTGCTCCAGGCCAGCGAGAGGTTCTCGCGCGAGAGCGTCTTGACCTTCTTCTTGGCCTTGACGCCCGCCGGCGGATCAGCCGCCTTGGCCCCGTTCTTCCGGCTCACCACTCACCCAGCCTGGTCATCCGGTCGGCCACCTGGTCCGGCGTCGGCCGGACGAGTTCGCCGGCCAGCCGGCCGTCGGCCAGGAAGGTCACCGAGTCCGCGTGCGAGGCGGCGACCGGGTCGTGGGTCACCATCACCACGGTCTGGCCGGTCCGGTCGACGACCCCCCGCAGCAGTTGCAGGACCTGCTTGCCGGTGCGCGTGTCGAGCGCGCCCGTCGGCTCGTCGGCGAAGATCACGTCGGGTTCCGTGATGAGGGCGCGGGCGATGGCCACCCGCTGCCGCTGACCGCCGGAGAGCTGCCCCGGGTAGCGGTCTCCCATGTCGGCGAGCCCGACGTTCGCCAGCTCGGCGCTCACCCGGTCCATCGGAACCGGTTCGCCGGCCAGCCGGAACGGCAGGCCCACGTTGTCGGCGATGGTGAGCGAGTCGAGCAGGTTGTACGCCTGGAAGACGAACCCGACCCGTTCCCGCCGGATCTCGGTGAGCTGCTCCTCGTCCAGGCCGGCCAGACGGGTGTCCCCGAGGGTCACGCCGCCCTTCGTGGGTTGGTCGAGACCCGCCGAACAGTGCAGGAACGTGCTCTTACCCGAGCCCGAGGGACCCATGATCGCGACGAATGTCCCGCGCCGCACACCTATCGTCACGTCGTCCAAGGCGGTGACCACATTGCGACCGGAACCGTAGGTCTTCGTCACGGATTCCAACAAGAGAGCATATCCGCTACTCACTTCACACCCTTCCCCCTTTTGCGGGAACCGTACCGTCCGACACACTCGTCGATCAACCCGACTCTGGCGGAAAAACGATTTTTAGCCGCGCTCCGACGGAGCTCGAATAACGGCTCCCACCTGCACTTCCCCTTTCGGGACGGGCTCCCCCCGGTCGGCCGCACGGCCGGATCTCGACGCCCGGTATGAATCGAACGTTCGGCGCCCGTTCACGGCACCGACCCCGCCGCGTCGGCGACACCCGCGCGGCCCGGGCCGCCGTGCAGGAGCGGTCCGGCCACAAACCGCCGAGGCCCGGGGCGCCACCCGCGGCCCGCACGGGGGCGACGGAGGCGCGAACCCGGTCCTGGAACATCCGCGGGCCCGCCTCCACACGACGTCCACACACCCATCTGCGGCTGATGCCCCGTCACCGCGCAGGTCCGCCAGGTGATCTGCGCCCGCGCCGCCGGGTCGTCCGGCACGGCCGACTCGCACGGCCGGCCCGACGGCACCCGCCCGCCGCCACCGACCGATCCCTGCCCACCCACGACCGGGGAACCCGCAGGCCCCCACCCGGGCGCCGGGCCCCAGCCGTACCCGCTGGGCGACCGGCAGCCGACGGATCGTGAACCACGACCCGGGGCGCGGGACCCGGAAAGCGGCTCCGAACTGCGGGTTTCACTCTGCGGTCAACAAGATGGCCGGTCCGTCGCGCACGCCGAAATACTTCTCGACGTCCCGGGGGCTTTCCAGCGCACCGGGCAATGGGCCTGCCACGGCCCGGAAATATCGGCGGCCGCGTCGAGAATTTCCGCACCGACAGCGCTTGACAATCCCCCCTGCATCGATGGGCAGCGAAAACAATGATTCCTGCGGATCTGGAACACGCCGTCTACGGAATGTACGCCACCCACGCTCTGCACGTCGCGGACCGGCACGGTGTCTTCGCGCACCTGACCCGGCACGGCGGCGACAGCGCCGGGAAGATCGCGGCCGCCCTGGCCGTCGACGAGGACACCCTCGAACGGCTCCTGCTGGTGCTGTCCTCCTTCGGCGTCCTCGACGCCGACGGCGGGCACTACGCACTCGCGGCGGACGTCCGGCCCTACGTCGACCGCGACGACCCCCGCTACCTGATGGGATTCGTCGACCACCTGATCGGCGACACCGCCGACCAGTTCGGACGGCTGAACGGCTACCTGCACAAGGGCAAGGCCGAGACCGACCGGGACACGCCGGCCCCGTTCGAGTCCATCTACCGTGACGACGAGTCGGTGGGCCGCTTCCTGAAGGCGATGTGGGGCCTCAGCCACCACGTCTCGCACGAGCTCGCCGCCCTGGCCGACCTGGGCGACTCCCGGCAGCTGATCGACGTCGGCGGAGCGAGCGGGCCCTTCTCGGTGGCCGCCCTGCAGGCCTTCCCACAACTGCGCTCGACCGTGTTCGACCTTCCCCAGGTCGGCCCGCACCTGGCCGCACGGGCCACCGAGCACGGGCTCGGCGACCGGCTGGACTTCGCGGCCGGCGACTTCTTCCACGACCCGCTGCCGGCGGGCGACTGCTTCGCCTTCGGCTACATCCTGTCCGACTGGGACGACGAGACCTGCGTGACGCTGCTGCGCAAGGCGCACGACGCGTGCCTGCCCGGCGGCCGGGTCCTGATCATGGAGCGGCTCTTCGACGACGACCGCGGCGGCCCGCTCGCCACGGCCGTCATGAACCTCTCCATGCACGTCGAGACCGAGGGCCGGCACCGTACCGCGGCCGAGTACCTGGACCTGCTGCGTCAGGCCGGCTTCACGGACGGCACGGTCCGGCGCTCCAGCGGCGACAAGCACCTGGTCATCGGCCTGCGCGCCGGGAGAGAGACCGAGAGAGCGACCGAGAGATGAGCTCCTCCAGAGCCCTCGCCCCGGCCCGCTCCCGGGAACTGCCCGCAGCCTGCGCCGAGCTGGCCGGCTGGCTGCACGCCACGCCCCTCGCCGAGCTGCCCGACGAGGAGATCCTCCGGCTGTCCGAGCGCCACGACGAGGCCGTGGCCGGGCCGGTCACCGACGAGAACGAGATCCTGCGGCTGCTGACCCGGCCGTTCAGCCGGCGCCTCGACATCCCCGAGTACTACCGCTACACCGGGCTGCACGTGGCCGGCTGGTACTTCGCCCGGCGGGAGGACGCGTACGAGGCGGGCCTGATGCTGCTGCACGTGCTCGTGACCGACCTGATCGCGCTGGAGGTGCGTGAGGCCGGGCTGCACGAGACCACGGTCGAGGAGGGCGCGGAGCGCGTGCGCCGCCTGGAGGCCGTGCTCGACCACCTGGACCGGTCCCCCGTCGGCCCGGACCGCACCATGGCGAGCACCGAGCTGGTCCGGCTCGCCGACCACGACGACACGCTGGTCCACGACCTGACGGTGGTCAACCGCTGTTCGGGGTTCCGCCGGTCGGACAAGCACGACGAGCACATCTTCATGCGCGCCGTGCAGGCCTGCGAGATCGGCTTCTTCCTCATCCGCTGGACCGCACGCCGCGCGACCGAGGCCGTCGGCCGCGACCGCGACGAGTACGTCCTGCGGATGGGCCAGCTCACCTGGGCGGCCGAGCTGCTGAACGTGGTCTTCCACGCACTGCGGACACTGACCCCGGAGCTCTTCATGGGCTTCCGGGACGCGACCGGGAGCGCCAGCGCGGTCCAGTCGCTCAACTACCACCTGATGGAGCTGGTGGTGTACGGCTACGACGAACGGAAGATCGACACCTACCGGCGCTTCGAACACCTGGCCCCGATCAACGACCCGCTGCTCCGCGAGTTCACGTCCCTGCGGGACGCCGCGGGCGGCGCCCACGACCCCGACGTGCGCGAGGCGTTCGCCGCGAGCGAAGCGCCGCTGCACGTCTGGCGCGGCCGGCACTACGGATTCGGCCGCCGCTACCTGCCGGACACCCCCGGGTCCGGCGGCACCGAGGGTGCCGGCTACCTCAAACGCTTCGTCGGAAAGTCCGGATTGCCTTCCGGTGACCTTGTCGACGATGTCGAGCAATTGCTCACCCGGTTCGCCTTCTGCTGACAGAGGGTCAATTCGATTCCTATCCCGGCGCCCGTGCGCCGGTGAGTCCCGGCAACCGCCGTGGCTCCAAGCACACTTCGCCACACACTCATATGAGAGGTGCTTGTGAACAGAATTCCGTCGACGGTCTCCGCGGAGAACCTGACCCAATTCGAGACGCTCGCCCTGAACAGCTCGATGAACCTCGCCGACGGGCACGCCCGGCAGCAGCTCACGCCTGCGCAGGCCAAGGTCATCGCCGAGCTGCCGGAACTGTGGGCCGAGGCCGTCCTGCGCCCGGTGGCCGAGATCGAGCAGGAGACCGCCGACTCGTTCTTCGGCATGCTCGGCCAGCACAGCCACCCGTTCGCCGCCGGGCGGACGCTGCCGTGCTACTCCTCCTCGCTGGCGATGGAGATCCTGGCCCGCTCGCTGGTCACCACGTCCGACGCGGTGGCGCTGCTCCACCCCACGTTCGACAACATCCCCGACATCCTGCGCGGGGTCGGCCTTCGGCTGATCCCGGTCGAGGAGGAGCAGGCCCACGACGACGACCTGCCGGCGGAGCTGCTCCAGCAGGTCGGCTGCGTCTTCATCACCACGCCGAACAACCCCACCGGCCGGGTGATGACCGCGGAGCGCCTGACCAGGCTCGCCGAGCAGTGCGCCGAGCACAACGTGGTGCTGGCCCTGGACACCTCGTTCCGCGGCTTCGACCCCGCCGCGCAGTTCGACCACTACGCCATCCTCGACGCGAGCGGCTGCCGCTGGGTGGTCATCGAGGACACCGGCAAGCTCTGGCCCACGCTCGAACTCAAGATCGGCTGGCTGGTCCGCTCGGAGAACGTGGACCTGCCGATCGAGAAGATCCACTCGGACATCCTGCTCGGCACCTCGCCGCTGATCATGCTCATGGTGAAGCGGTTCGCGGACGACGGGGCGGACGGCGGCCTCGCCGACCTTCAGCGCACGATCGCCGAGAACCGGGCCCTGGTGCGCGCCGAGCTCGCGGACGTGCCCGACATCAGCTTCATCGACGAGGATGCCCGCACCAGCGTGGAGCGCGTGCACGTCGGCTCGCGGCTGGCACTGGACGTCTGGTCGGCGGTCAGCTCGCAGAACCTCTACGTGCTGCCCTGCCAGAAGTTCCACTGGGCGCGGCCGGAGGAGGGCGACCGGATGCTGCGCATCGCGCTGTCCCGGAACCCGTCCACCCTGCTCGCGGGCGCCCGGGTGCTGCGCGCCGCCCTGCTCGACACCCCGGGGCTGCAGGGCTGATGGTTCCACCGAACACGACGGTCTCGCCGCTCCCGCACGCCCGTTGGTGGCGTGCGGGGGTGGTGCAGGCCGTCTCCCCGCCCGGCGTCATCGACCTGGGGCCCGGCTACCTCGAACCGAGCCTGCTGCCGGTCGACGAGGTGCTTCCGCTCTACGCGGAGGCCCTCACCGAGTTCGGCCCCGCGGCGCTCAGTTACGGCGCCAACGCCGGGGCCGAGCCGCTGCGCGCCCTGGTGGCCGCCCGGCACGGCTGCACGGCCGACGAGGTCATGGTCACCGCCGGCACCTCGCAGGCACTGACCCTGCTGTGCACCGTCCTGGGCCGGCCCGGCCGGTCCGTCGTGGTCGAGCGTACGTCCTACGACCTGGGCCGGAGCATCATGACCGACCATGGTCTGCGCCTGCACGAGGTGGACGCCGACGGTGAGGGCGTACGGCCACAGGCGCTGGACCGGACCCTGTCCCAGGGCGACGACGTGGCGTTCGTCTACCTGACGCCGACCTTCCACAACCCGACCGGCACGGTCGCGGGCACATCGCGGCGCCGACAGCTGCTCGCGGTCGCCGCCCGGCACGGCGTGCCCATCGTGGAGGACGACGCGTACACGGAACTGAGCCTGGACCGCACCGCCCCGCCGCCCTCGCTCGCCGCACTGGCCGGCCGACGGGGCGTGATCCGGCTCGGGTCGTTCGCCAAGACACTCGGGCCGGGCCTCCGACTGGGCTGGCTGGAGGCCGAACCGGACCTGGTCGAGACGCTGACCAGCCGCGGACAGCTGGTCAGCGGCGGATCACTCAACCACCTGACCTCGCTGGCCGTGGCCATGCTGATGGGGGACGGCCGCTACGACCGGCGCCTGGCGTGGCTGCGGGACCAGCTCCGGCTGCGGCGCGAGACGCTCGTGGCCGCCCTGCGGGCCGGCCTCGGCGAGTCGGTGACCATCGACCGTCCGGCCGGCGGCTTCTTCGTCTGGCTGACCTTCGACCCGCGGCGCAGCGAGGCGTCGTTGCTCGCCGCCGCCGACCGGGCGGGCGTCGCGGTGGCACCGGGCTCCCGCTACGGCAGCACGCCCGGCACACACGTGCGGCTCGCCTACAGCTTCAACCCGCCCGACCGTCTGGCGGAGGCGGCCGCGCGGCTCGCCGCCGCCTGGAGAAACGAGGAAACCCTTCGATGACCAGTTCCGTCGTCAGCAGCCTGCGCGGCTACAGCCTTCCGCTGTCCCCGTCCGGCACCTCGGCCACGCTGACTCCTCCGCCGTGGCACTTCTCCGGCGAGGTCGTCATGGTCGACTACCGCGTGGATCCGGAGGCGGCGGCGCGGTTCCTCCCGCCCGAGCTCGACCTCGGCGCCGATCCGGGGCAGGCCGCCGCGGTCTTCGCGCACTGGCAGTGGTGCTCGGAGCCGGGCACCGAGCTGGCCGAACCGGGTGCCAGCCAGTTCAGCGAGTTCCTGATCCTGCTCGGCTGCGAGTACCGCGGCCGCCGCCTGGCCCGGTGCCCGTACGCCTGGGTCGACCAGCCCGTGCCGCTGCTGCGCGGCTGGGTGCAGGGAATGCCGAAGCAGTTCGGCGAGGTGCACCAGACCCGGCCGATGCGCGTCGGCAAGGCGGGCCCCCTGGGCTCCGCCGCGGGCACGTACCACGGCACCGCCTCGACGGGCGGCCGCCGGATCGCCCAGGCCTCGGTGAGCGTGACCGCCCCGGCCGCCGAGCCGCCGGCGCTGCACACCGTGCCGCTGGTGCACAGCCGGGTCCAGCCGCAGTGGATCGACGGTGAGGAGCCCGACCTCGGGCTGGTGACCTCGACCGTCACCGGGGTCGAGTTCTCGGAGGTGTGGTCGGGCGACGCGACCCTGGAGATCTTCGACGCGCTCGACGAGGACTTCGCCTCGCTGCGGCCGGTCGAGGTCGGGCGCGGCCACGTCTTCGGATACGCCGAGACGCTCGTCTCCGGCCAGGCGCTCGCCTGAAACCCGTCCCCCGAAGGAGCACACGATGACAAATCCGTTCGAGGACCCTGACACGGCCTACAAGGTGCTGGTCAACGACGAGGGTCAGCATTCGCTCTGGCCCGCGTTCGCCGCCGTTCCCGAGGGGTGGTCGGTCGCGCTGGCCGACGCGGACCGCGGGACCTGCCTCGCGTACGTCGAGGAGCACTGGACCGACATGCGCCCGAAGAGCCTGGCCGACCGCATGGCCGCACGCTGATGGGCGTCGCGACCGTCCGCGGGGCACGGCTGCACTACGACGACCTCGCACCCGGCGGCCGGGAAGGCGCGGAGCCGGTCGTCCTGGTCATGGGCGCGGGCGGTCGCGGCCGGGCGTGGCACCTGCACCAGGTACCGGCGCTCACCGAGGCCGGCTATCGGGTGATCACGTACGACTCCCGGGGCGTGCCCCCCAGCGACCCCGGCACGGCGGGCTTCACGGTCGGCGACCTCGCGGCCGACCTGGCGGGGCTCATCGAGCACCTGGACGCCGGGCCGTGCCGCCTGGTGGGGACCTCGCTCGGCGCGCACGTGGTGCAGGAGCTGCTGCTGACCCGGCCCGACCTGGCCACCGCCGCCGTCCTGATGGCCACCCGCGGCCGCGACGACGAGCTGCGCGCGGCCGCCGACCGGGCCGAGCTGGAGCTGCTGGACTCCGGCATCACGCTGCCGCGCGGGTACCACGCGGCCGTGCAGGCGATGCAGAACCTGTCCCCGCACACGCTCGACGACGACCTCGAGGTGTCCAACTGGCTGCCGGTGTTCGAGCAGTCGCTGTCCGCCGGCCCCGGACTGCGCCATCAGCTCGCCATCAAGCCGGACCCCGGTCGCCTCGCGGCCTACGCCGCGATCACCACGCCGTGTCTGGTCATCGGCTTCGCCGACGACCTGATCACGCCCCCGCACCTGGTCGCCGAGGTGGCACGTGCCATCCCCGGCGCCGCCCACCGGCTGGTCCACCGCGCGGGTCACTACGGCTACCTGGAGCAGCCGGAGGAGGTGAACCGGCAGATCCTCGAATTCTTCCGGAGCGTTCCGGCCCGCCCTCTCGCGCGAACGAACCGTGCGGCGGGCCACGAGCGCCCGGTGACCGGCCCCTGAACCGTTTCCCGACCGAGGAGCTGCCGATGGCCGTCGCATCCCCGAAGACCGTCGTCGTCGTGCCGACCTACAACGAGCGGGACAACCTGCCGGTACTGGCCGGTCTGCTCGCGGACCTGCCGGTGCCGAACCTGCACCTGCTCGTGGTCGACGACAACTCACCCGACGGCACCGGCGAGGTCGCCGACAAACTCGCCGCCGACGCGCCGGACACCGTCGGCGTGCTGCACCGCGTCGCCAAGGACGGACTCGGCCGCGCCTACGTGGCCGGAATGACCCGTGCGCTGGACGAGGGCGCCGACATCGTGATCCAGATGGACGCCGACCTCTCGCACCCCGCCCCGGCGATCCCGGCCATGGTCGATGCGCTGCTGACGAAGGACGCCGCCGCCGTGATCGGCTCGCGTTACGTGGCCGGCGGCTCGACCGCCTCCGACTGGCCCTGGTCGCGCAGGGCCCTGTCGGCCTGGGCCAACATCTACGTCAACGCGATCCTGGGGTTGCGTCTGAAGGACGCCACCGCCGGATTCAAGGCATGGCGGGCCGAGACCCTGCGCGCGATCGACCTGAACTCCGTGCACAGCAACGGGTATTCCTTCCAGGTCGAGATGAACCACCGCGCGGTCACGCGGGGTTTCACCATCCTCGAAGTGCCGATCCGCTTCGAGGAACGCGAGCAGGGCGTGTCGAAGATGAGCCTGGGAGTTCAGCTCGAATCCGCCCTCGCCCCGTGGAAGCTGCGCTTCGGGGGCAAGCGCCGTTGAGACCCACGGCCGGCCCGCGGGCCCGGTGTCCGCGTCGGCAGGACCAGCAGCCGAGACCTCGGGGGCTCGGCTGCTGTGTTGCTCGACGACAGGACCCCGAACCTGCGACCCCTTGACCCCCAGCGGGGTCGAAAGGGAGCGACGGTCCGTCCACTCAGTCCAGAAGCCGCAGGTCAGGGCCTGTCACATCCGGCCTCGTGCTCTGTGCGGTCCCGTGACACCCAGTCCGTGAGAGACGCGCGAGAGGCCGGAGAGTCGCAGTGAGTTCCCTCGCTGCGGCTCACCCCCATTCTGGGACGGGTTCCCCCTCCTCGCCAGTGCACCGGGTCCGCCGAGGGCGGTAGCCCTGGGAAGCACTCACCTCCTCACCTCATCGGGAAACTGCCGAGCGGCCGTCCCGCCCGGCGACCCCGCCCGACCACCGGGAACGTGCGGAAGGCCGCCCCCGCATCACTGCGGAAACGGCCTATGACCTGCGAAAACGCGGCCCGGACGACGGGATTCGCACCTCCGGCCCCGCGCCTCCCCATGCTCCCGGGCGCCGCTGCCGCGAGAGCCCGGCACCGCGCCCTGGGGCAGGGCGCGGTGCCGGGCAGACAGGGGGTGAGAGGGTCAGGGGCGAATGGCGGAGGCGAGGAGCACCGGGACCATGACACCGGCTCCGTCGGGGGTGGATCTTCTCGCCCTCGGCCAGCATCGCGACGAACTTCTCGATCCGCGCCCGGCGCGTCTCGGGCTTCTTGGCGTCACCCACCCGGTACAGCACCGCGTAGCGGTTCTTGCTGTCGGCGCGACGCTCCGGCACTTCCGTTCGAACTCCGTTGTCGGCGCCAAAGTATGACGGCGGCAAGAACCTCGACGCCGTCCGGCTCCCGGGGCCGCCGGCAGAGGCGTCCGGCATCCTGCGCACCCGGGAACGATGACGGCCGACGACGGCGAAATCGGATCGAAAGCGGGACGACACCCACCCCCGGCAGGATAGGCGTACAGACACCAGCCAACGGGGGGAACCATGGAGTTCAGCCTGCTCGGTCCCGTCGAAGCCAGACGCAACGGCAAGCCCATCGGGCTGTCCGGGACCAAGATGCGGACGCTGCTCGCGGCGTTGCTGATCGCCCGCGGAAGGGTGGTTCCGGACGCCCGGCTGAGTTGGCTGCTGTGGGGCGCCTACCCGCCCACCACGATGAACGCGCAGATCTACACCTACGTCTCCCGGTTGCGCAAACTCCTCGAACCCGAGGTCGCCATCGTCCGGCGGGCGCCCGGCTACGCCATCGAGACCGGCGACAGCCTCATCGACGCCGTCGAGTTCGAGCGGCTGGAACGTGAGAGCCGCGCCGCGCTCCAGGCGCACCGCTACGAGGAGGCGGGGGCCCTGCTGGACCGGGCGCTCGGCCTGTGGCGCGGTCCGGCGCTGGCCAACACCACGGACCTCCTGGTCGAGCAGGAGGAATCACACTGGGAGGAGGTCAGGGCGGCCGCGCTGGAGAACCGCGTGGAGGCCGGCCTCGCACTGGGCCATCACCAGCACCTCACCGCCGAACTCGTCCGTCTCGTCGGCGACTTCCCCCTGCGGGAGCGGATGCGCGCGCAGCTGATGACCGCGCTCTGCAGGTCCGGCCGCCAGGCGGACGCCCTGCGCGTCTTCCACGAGGGCCGCCATGTCCTGGCCGACGAGCTCGGGGTCGACCCGGGTGCCGAACTCACCGGGACCTACCAGGCCGTGCTCAACGGTTCGCTCGACACCGCCCCGGCCGAGTCGGTCACCCGCGCCCCTCGGGAGCCCGCCCCCACAGGGCCGGTGGCGCCGTCGACACTGCCTGCGGACACCGCCACGTTCGTCGGACGGCAGCGGGAACTGGCCTCGTTACAGGCGCTGTTGACCCCCGGAAGCCTGGTCCGGCGCGGCCTGATCACCGGCATGGGCGGAGTCGGCAAGACGGCCCTCGCCCTGCGCGCCGCGCACACCAGCAGGTATCACTTCCCCGACGGGCAGCTGTACGTGGACCTCGCGGACGAGAACGGCACCGCCCGGGATCCGCGTGAGGTCCTGGTGCGGCTGCTGCGCGCCCTCGGTGAGGAGACGGCGGCGGGCGACCGGGCGTACGGCGACAGCACGTACGGCGGGGGGACGCCCCCCGTGGCGCTCCGGCCCGGTCTCGACGAGCTGGTGCGCCGCTACCGCGCCCGTACCGCCGGACGGAAGCTGCTGGTCGTGCTGGACAACGTGTCCGGCACGGAGCAGCTCGCCGCGCTCCTCCCCGGCGGTGAGGAGCCCGCGGTCCTCGTGATCGGTCACGCGCACCTCGCCGCCGCCATCGGCCCGCACACCACCGTCGTCGAACCGCTCGGCGACGACGACAGCCTGGCCCTGCTGGCCGCCGCCGTGGGTGTCGGGCGGGTCGCCGAGGACCTGGCGGCCGCCCGGCAGATCGTCGCGTACTGCGGCGGCGTCCCGCTCGCCCTGCGGACGGCGGGCGCCCGGCTCGCCGCCCGCCCCCACTGGTCGCCGGCACTGCTGGCCGGCCTGCTCGCCGCCCCGGCGAACCGGCTGCGCGAACTGCGCTTCGGCGGCCTGGACATGTCCCGCTCCCTGCGCTCCTGGCTGCGGCTGGCCGGCGTGGCGGAGGACGACCTGCGCCTGTGCTCCGCGCTGGGCGAGCGCTCCTTCTCGGCCGCGACCGCCGCCGCCGTACTGGAACTTCCCGTCGTCCTGGCCGAGGACCTGCTGGAGCAGCTGGCCGACGCCTCGCTCATGGATCCCGCGGAACCGTCCGGAGGGACGAACGGGGTTCCGCAGTACCGGCTCCACCGGCTCGTGCTCTGCTACGCACGCTCCCTGCCCGCCCGGATCCCCGTCGACACCGCTCTGCCGGTGGCGAGTTGAACCGCTTCCCACCGCCCCCGTCCATTCTCGGCCCATCGCCGCCTCACACCACGAAAGACAAGAGGATCATGAGCAACGACGCAGTAGTGCTGACGTCGGTGACGAAGACCTACCGAGCGGGCGACCACACGGTCAGAGCACTCGACGGAGTCTCGCTCGCCCTGCCGGCCGGGAGTTTCACTGCGATCATGGGTCCCTCGGGATCGGGGAAATCGACCCTCCTGCAGTGCGCGGCGGGCCTCGACCGGCCCGACGACGGCTCCATCGCCCTCGGCGGCACCGAGCTGACCGGCATGTCCGAGAGCGAGCTGACGCTGCTCCGGCGCAACCGGATCGGCTTCGTCTTCCAGCAGTTCAACCTGATGTCGATGCTGACCGCCGAACAGAACGTGGCGCTTCCGCTGCGACTGGCCGGCCGCAAGCCCGCGCGCGGCGCGGTGCAGGAGGCACTGGGCCGGGTCGGCCTCGCCGACCGCGCCCGCCACCGGCCCTCCGAGCTGTCCGGCGGCCAGCAGCAGCGTGTCGCCCTGGCCCGCGCCCTGATCACCCGGCCCGAGGTGCTGTTCGGCGACGAGCCGACCGGCGCCCTGGACTCCTCCACCGGCCGTGAGGTCCTCGCCCTGCTGCGCGGTCTGGTCGACAACGACGGCCAGACCGTCGTCATGGTGACGCACGACCCGCAGGCCGCCTCCCAGGCGGACCGGGTGGTGTTCCTCGTCGACGGCCGGGTCAGCGGTGAGCTGCTGCGGCCCGCCGCCCACGAAATCGCCGCGCGGATGACCGAGCTCGAGGAGATCTCGTGCTGAGTGTCGCCCTGGCCACGGTGCGGGCCCGCTGGGCCCACTTCGTGGGTGTCTTCCTCGCCGTCGCACTCGGCGTCGGCCTGACCGCCTCGATGGGGCTCGCGCTGGCAGCCACCCTCGACGCGCCGCAGGAGCTCAAGGACCGTGACGCGGACGCCGTGTTCACGGTCAACGCCATGCTCGGCACCGCCTCGGCCGTCACCACCTTCACCTCCGTCTTCGTCGTGGCGTCGGCGTTCGCCTTCGCGGTGGCCCAGCGCCAGCGCGAGTTCGGTCTGCTCCGCATCGCCGGGGCGACCCCCCGCCAACTGCGGGTCGCCGTCCTCGTCGAGGCGGCCCTGGTGGCCGTCCCCGCGGCGCTGGCCGGGATGCTGATCGGCAGCGTGGGCGGCCCCGCCCTGGTCGACTGGATGGCCCGGGAGCGGCTCGCGCCCGCGTGGCTCACGGCGGGCGACCAGGTGTGGCCCTACGCCGTGGCCTTCGCGATCGGGCTCGTGGTCGCTCTCACCGGCGCGTTCGCCGCGTCGGGCCGGGCGGCCCGCACCAGCGCCATCGAGGTGCTGCGGGAGGCGGCCGTCGACAAGCGGGTGATGACGGTCGGACGGTGGGTGTTCGGCGGACTGCTGCTGGCCGGCGGGCTGGTCCTGTTCGTCCAGCAGCTGGTGTCCGACCCGTCGAGCCTGCTCAAGCGCAAGACGTACACCACCGAGCCGATGCTGCTCATCGGCGCGTTCGCCCTGCTGGCCCCGCTGGCCGCCGGACCGCTGGTACGGCTCGTCACCCGGCCGCTGGCGTCCACCCGGGGCGCGGTCGGCACCCTGGTGCGCGAGAGCGCGACCGCCGGTGTCCGGCGGACCTCCGCGATCGCCGCCCCGGTGCTCGTCAGCGTCGCCCTGGCCGGGTCCCTGCTCGGCTCGACGGACACCGTCGGCGCGGGCAAGGCGGACGAGATCCGCAACCGTACGGTCGCGGACTTCGTCGTCACCCCGGCGTCCGGGGGGACGCTGGACGACGCCGCCGTCCGGGCGGCCGCGGTGCCGGGCAGCCGTACGGCGGTCACGGCGCCCACCACGGTCGAGTACCTCTACGAGGGACTGGTGCGGGTGCCCGAGCCCGGCCGGGTCGTCGATCCGGCGGTCTTCGCCGAGCTGTCGAACCTCCCGCTGATCGCCGGGTCGGTGAAGGACCTGAACGACCGGTCGATCGTCGTCAACGACGAATGGCCGGTCACCGAGGTCGGCAAGCCGGTCGACGTCTGGCGGGCGGACGGTGCCAAGGTGACGCTGACCGTCGCCGCCGTGCTGCGCAGGGGCACGGGCAGCAACGGCGTGTACGTGACCGCCGCCAACGCCCCCGGCGCCCGTCCCGACCGGGTCGAGGTCCGGGTGGACCGGGGCGCGGACCGGGTGCAGGTCGGGGCCGCCCTGGCCGCGGCCGTGCGGCCGCACGGCGCCGTGTCGGCCACGGCCGAGGAGTGGATCGCGGACTCGCAGCCGGAGACCAAGCGGGAGAGCCGGCTGGCCGTCTTCGTGGTGCTGGGGCTGGCCCTGATCTACTCCCTGATCGCCCTGGCCGGGACGGCGGTCGCGGCCACCGGTGACCGGCGCCGTGATCTGGCGACGCTGCGGCTGACCGGGGCCACCGGCGGCCAGGTGCTGTACGTGGTGGCCGTCGAGGCGGCCGTCGTGGTGGTGGCGGGCGCGCTCCTGGGCCTGGTCGTGACCACGCTCAACGTGATGGGCACCTGGTCCGCGCTGTCCGCACTGGTCGGGTCCGGGGCCCCGCTGGCACTGCCGTGGGCGGCGATGGCCGCGGTGACGGCGGCCTGTGCCGCGGTCACCGTCCCCGCCTCGGTCCTGGCGGCGGCGGCCGCGCTGCGCGGCCGCCCCGCACCGGGCGGGGCCGACTGACCGACGGTCCGGCCGCGCACACCCGCTCCGCACGGGTTCGGTACCCGCCCGGACGTCCCCCCGCGCTCCAGGAACACCCGCGCCTCGTCGGCGCCGAAGACGTCCGGGCGGTTCCCGAACCGCAGCTCCAGGCAGCCCTCGACCGGTACGGGATCAGCCGCAGCGGGTAGCACGTCGCGTCGTGCACCGCGAGCCCTGCGCGCAGTGGCTCCCGGTCGACCGCGGCGCCGAAACCGGAGGGGACCGTTCACTGGCTCTACCAACTGGTAAGGGATGAGAATGGCGAGTCTGCCGGGGGGAAGCGGCACGGATCGGGCAGTGGGGGAAGAGCGAGCATGCGCGAGATTGTCTTCAGCCTGTTGGGCCCACTGGACGTACGAGTCGACCACAGATCGATCCAGGTGGGCGGCGGGCGTCGACGCACGGTACTCACCATGCTGCTGCTGTCGCCCGGCCGTGTCGTCTCCGTGGACTCCCTCATCGACGCCGTCTGGCCCGCCGGCGCACCCACCACCGCCCGCAACCAGATCGCCATCTGCGTCGCCGGCCTGCGCAAGCTGTTCAAGGACGTCACCGACCCCGCGCACCTCATCGCGACCTCGCACCCGGGATACGTCCTCAACCCGCAGGGCCACCGGATCGACGCCGTCGTCTTCGAGGACACCGTCCGCCAGGCCCGCGAACTCGCCCGCGGCGGCAGGACCGCCGAGTCCTGCGACGCGTACGCCGAGGCGCTCTCGCTGTGGCGCGGCCGCGCTCTGGAAGGCGTCACCGGACCCCGCGTCGAGGGGGAGGCCGCCCAGCTGGAGGAGCTGCGCCTCAACGTCCACGAGGAGTACGCCGGCCTGCGGCTCCAGCTCGGCCGCCACCGCACCCTGATCCCGGAACTCGCCGCGCTGGTCATGGAGAACCCGCTGCGGGAACAGGTCCGCGCCCATCTGATGCTCGCCCAGTACCGGTCCGGACGCCGCGCCGAGGCGCTCGCCCTGTTCCGCGAGGGCCGCCGGCTCCTCATCGACGAACTCGGTATCGGGCCCGGCCCGATCCTGACCGGGCTGCACGAACTCGTCCTGAACGACTCGCCCGAACTCACCCAGCCACCCGTCAACCCCGCCCCCGCGCCGGTCGCCGACGTCGTCGCCCAACTGCCCACCGCCTCCGCCTCCTTCACCGGACGTGTCAAGGAACTCAGCGCCCTCGACCGGATGCTCGACGAGCGCCTGGGCCAGTCCCCCCTCGCCATCGCCGCCATCAGCGGCATCGCGGGCGTCGGCAAGACCGCCCTCGCCGTCCAGTGGGCCAACCAGATCGCCGGCCGCTTCCCCGACGGCCAGCTCTTCACCGACCTGCGCGGCTACGACGAGATGGACGCGCCGGTCTCCCCCGCCACCGCCCTCGACCGCTTCCTGCGCAGCCTCGGCGTCCCCGCGCCCCGGATCCCCGCCGACCCCGGCGACCAGGCCGCCCTCTACCGCAGCGTGCTGGGCGGCAAACGCGTCCTGATCGTCCTCGACAACGCCCGCTCCTTCCGCCAGGTCCAGCCCCTGCTCCCCGGAAACGGCCGCTGCTGCGTCATCATCACCGGCCGCGAGCTCATGGACGAACTGATCGGCGACTACGCCGTCCTGTCCCTCGGCCTCAACGCGATGGCCCCGCAGGAGGCCACCGCCCTGCTCGCCGAGGTCGCCGGTGCCGACCGCATCGTCGCCGACCCCAGCGCCACCGAACGCCTCGGCGTCCTGTGTGACCGGCTGCCGCTCGCCCTGCGCATCGCCGGCGCCCGCCTCGCCGCGAAACCCCACTGGTCGGTACGGAACCTGGTCACCCGGCTGGAGAACCAGCGCCGTCGGCTGGACGAGCTCAGCCCCGGCGAAGGCGGCGTACGCGCCGGCTTCCGGCTCAGCTACCGCGACCTGTCCCCCCAGGCGCGCGAGCTCTACCGCCGGCTCGGACTCCTCAGCGTGCCCGACTTCGCCTCCTGGGTCGGGGCCGCCCTCGTCGACACCGACGCCGTCGACGCGGAAGACCTCATCGAGCAGCTCGTCGACACCCAGCTCCTCGAGGTCGCCCCCTCCTCGGGCCCCGCCATCCGCTACCGATTCCAGGACCTGCTCCGGCTGTTCGCCTGGGAACGCGCCCAGGAGGAGGAGAGCGAGGAGAACCGCACGGCCGCACTGGAACGGGCCTACGGAGGCTGGCTCGCGCTCGCGGACGCCGCCCGCACCCGCACCTACGGGGGCGACCACACCGTCTCCTACGGCCGGGTCACCCCCTACCCGCTCGCCGCCGAGCTCACCGACGAACTCCTCGCCAACCCCATGGACTGGCTCGAGTCCGAACGCACCGCCCTGCGCGACGTCATCAAGCAGGCCGCGGCCGGGGACCACACCGCCGCCTACGCCTGGGGCCTGACGGTCAACAGCACCACCCTCTTCGAGGCCCACAACTACCTCGACGACTGGAGCACCTGCGCCGACCACGCCCTCGCCGCGGCCGTCCGCACCGGCGACACCCTCGGCGAGGCCACGATGCTCCGCTCCCAGGCCACCCTGGCGATCTACCAGCGCCACTACGAGGAGGCCGAACCCCTGCTCGCCCGGGCCCTCGCCCTCTTCAACGCGTGCGGCGAGATCCACGGGCGTGCCGTGACCCTGCGCAACCTGGCCCTGTGCGCCCGCTTCTCCGGTGACCTCGACGGCGCCATGCGGGACGCCCGCGAGGCCCTGGAGGGGTTCCGGCGAGCGGGCGACATCGCCGGTGAGTCCCACGCCCTGGGGCTGCTCGCCCAGCTGGAGCTGGAACGGGGCAATCCGGCCGAGGGAATAGCGCTGTGCACGGACGCCATCGCCATGAGCCGCAAGGCCGGCAGCGTCCGCGGCGAGACCCAGAACACCTACCGGCTGGCCGAGGCCCTGCTGCGCCGGGGCGACCCGGCCGCGGCGGAGGAGACCTGCGTCAAGGTCCTCACCCTCACCCGGCAGGACGGCGACCGGCTCGGCGAGGCCCACGCGCTGCGCGGCATCGGCGAGGCCCGCTGGCGCCAGGGCGCGTGGGAGAGCGCGCAGAGCGCGCTCCTCCAGGCCCTCGAAGTGGCCGACGAGGTGTCCGACCGGTTCCTCCGAGCCCGTATCGAGGCCGACCTCGGCTGCGCGCTCGCGGTGCGCGGCACGCCCGAGGCGGCCCTGCGTCTGGAGGCCGCGCGGGCCGTGTTCGAGGAACTGCGTGCCCCCGTCTGGCAGGAACAGATGGCGAAGGTCCTGAAGAACGTGACCGCAGCCGGCGGACCCGTGTCCCCGCAGGACCTCATCGACGTCCTGGAAGGCTGATGCGGGACGATCAGGTCCAGGGCACCTCGGAGTCGCCGACCACGCCCGGGACCGACACCCCGGGGCCCGGAGCGGTCCACGGAACCTCGTCCTGGACCCCGTCCTGGACCCCGTACTGAACCGCCGACGCCGCGGGAACGACGCCCGCGGCTGCCTGCCCTGCCCGGCAACTCCGGCACCCCGGGCACGCCGCATCAAGAAGTCTGCAAGGCCCTCGGACCACCCTGGAACCGGCCTCGGAACCACTTGTCCATGCGAGGGACACACTCATGCCGCGAAGCTACGCCGACCGCCGCATCAGGAGCATCGTCGTCCTCGGTGGCGACACAGCGGGCTGGATGACTGCCGCCTACCTCGGCAAGGCGCTGCAGGGCACAGTCGACATCACGGTCCTCGAAGACTCGGCCACCGCGCGCGTGGCGCTGGGCGTGGCCACCGTTCCCAGCCTCCAGCGCATGTTCTTCGACTTCCTCGGCATCAACGAGGAACAGTGGATGCGCGAGTGCGACGCGAGCTTCCAGATGGCGGTCCGCTTCGTCAACTGGCGCACCGCCGGCCCCGGTGCCGCCGGGGCCCGCTCCCTGCCCGACCGTGCGCCGGACCACTTCTACCACCCGTTCGGTCTGCTGCCCGACTACGACCAGACGCCGCTGTCCCACTACTGGTTCAAGCGCGCCTACGAGGGCGACACCATCGAGCCCTTCGACTACGCCTGCTTCCGCGAACCCCCTCTGATGGACGCCAAGAAGGCCCCGCGCTGGCTCGACGGCCGCACCGCCACCCGCTACGCCTGGCACCTCGACACCGGTCTGTTCACGGCCTTCCTGCGCCGCTTCGCGACCACCGAACTGGGCGTCACCCGGATCACCGCCGAGCTCGCCTCCGTCGCCCGGCGCTCCGACGGCTTCGTCACGGCCCTGCACACCGCGAACGGCTCGGTGCTGGCGGCGGACCTCTTCGTCGACTGCTCCGGCTCCCGCAGCCTGCTCCTCGACGAGGCCATGGCGGAGCCCTTCCGCTCCGCGGCCGGCCATCTGCTGTGCGACAGCGTGGTCACCGCCGACGTCCCGCACGACGACGACGTCCACGGCGTGGAGCCGTACACCTCCGCCATCGCCATGGAGGCCGGCTGGACCTGGAAGATCCCGATGCCGGGCCGGTTCAGCACCGGATACGTCCATTCCAGCCGCCACACCACCCGCGAGCGGGCCGCCGCCGAACTCCTCGCCCTGTGGGACCTGGACCCGGCCACGACCGAGCTCACCCACACCCGCCTGCGCGTCGGCCGCAGCGAACGCGCCTGGGTGAAGAACGTCGTCGGCATCGGGGAGTCCGCCTGCTTCCTGGAGCCCCTGGAGCCCACCAGCCTCCACTTCATCACCACGGCGCTGCACCGGCTCACCTGGCACTTCCCGGACCGTTCCTACGCCCCCGCCCTCATCGACCGGTTCAACGGGGAGTTCCGGACGATGTTCGACGACACCCTGGACTTCGTCCAGGCGCACTTCCACCACGCCCCGCGCGAGGACACCCCGTTCTGGCGGGCCGGCAAGCTGCTCCCCCTGCCGCAGAGCGTCCAGGACAAGGTGGACGCCTACCGCGCGGGCCTCCCCCTCGACAGCCCCTGCACGGACGAGTCCGTGTACTACGGCCTCGAACCGTCCCCCGGCTCCCCGTGGACGAACGGCAGCTACTACTGCATCCTGGCCGGCCTGGGCGTCCTCCCCGACGTCCCGCTCCCCGCCCTCGCCCACCGTCCCGCCTCGGTCGCCGGCGCCGAATCCCTCTTCGTCGCGGTCAAGCGCCAGCAGCGCACCCTCCTGGAGACCCTGCCCACCACCCGCGCCTACCTCCGCCACCTCCACGCCCCCCGCTGAGGGGGCACCGCGGCGGCGATCCCGTACCGGCACGCCGACCGGCCGCCCGACGGCCCGGCTCACGCTCCCGGCCCGTCCGCGGGTTCTCTCCCGGACCTGTGGCGCAGCAGCCGGGGAGCTCGCACCCCCTCACCTCATTGGCCCGGTGGACATGCGCCGCTCCCGAGGGGTCTCCCATGGTGGACCGGGGGCGGCTCGTGTCCGAGGGGAGCCTCTCGGGGTCCGAAGAAGCCCGGGGCAGCCCGAGCAGGCCCGCCGCCGTCCGAAGAACCCGAGGAAGCGGAGACCTGATGAGGCTTGTCGTTGATCTCAACCGGTGCCAGGGGTACGCGCAGTGCGCCTTCCTGGCACCGGACGTGTTCACCATGCACGGTGACGAGGCGCTGATGTTCGACCCGCAGCCCGACGACCGGCAGTGGCAGGCCGTCCTGCGGGCGGCCGAGGCCTGCCCGGTCAGGGCCATCACCGTGGAGCGCCCGGACGGCGTACCGGCGGGGGAGAAGGCGGGTGCCTCCGGTGTCGTCTGACGGTTCTCTGGAGAGGCTCAGGCGTGAGGGCCGCATCGTCATCGTGGGCGCCTCCCTGGCGGGCCTGCGGGCCGCCGAGACGCTCCGCGAGGAGGGCTTCACCGGCACCCTGACGATGGTCGGCGACGAGCCCCACGAGCCGTACGACCGGCCCCCGTTGTCCAAGCAGGTCCTGCTCGGCAGGGTGCCCGCCGGCCACACGGCACTGCCCCGCCGCCGGCCCGTGGACGCGCAGTGGCGGCTCGGGGTGGCGGCCACCGGGCTGGACCTGGCGGCCAACCGGGTGCGCCTCGCGGATGGCAGCGAGCTGGACTACGACCGGCTGCTGATCACCACCGGCGTCCGCGCCCGCCCCTGGCCGCACGAGCTGGAGGCCGAACTCGACGGCGTCTTCGTCCTGCGCACCAGCGACGACGCCGCGCAGCTGCACCACCGGCTGAGCGCCGGCCCCCACCGGGTGCTGGTCATCGGGGCCGGGTTCACCGGCTCCGAGATCGCCTCCGCCTGCCGCGAGCGGGGCCTGGACGTCACCGTCGCGGAACGCGGGGCGGCTCCGCTGGTCGGTGCGCTCGGCGGGGTCGTCGGCGAGGTGGCCGCCGCCATGCAGCGGGAGGCCGGTGTCGACCTGCGCTGCGGCATCACCGTGACCGGCCTGGAAGGCGACTCCGCCGGACGCCTACGGCGTGCGCACCTGTCGGACGGCAGCACGGTCGAGGCCGAGGTGGCGGTCGTCTGCCTGGGCGCGACCCGTAACACCGAGTGGCTCGCCGGCTCCGGTCTCGGGGCCGGCCCGCGCGGGATCGCCTGCGACGCCGGCTGCCGGGCCTTCGACGTACGGGGCATCGTCACCGACGACGTCTTCGTCGCCGGGGACGTCGCCCGTTCCCCGCACGCGCTCTTCGGCTACCAGTTCCTCTCCCTGGAGCACTGGGGCAATGCGGTCGCGGGCGCCGAAACCGCCGCCCACAACATGATCAGCGCCAGCGCGGACCGCCGCCCGCACGTCTGGACACCGTCCTTCTGGTCGGCCCAGTTCGGGGTCAACATCAAGTCCGTCGGTGTGCCGCCGATGGCCGACGAGATCATCGTCACCCAGGGCTCCCTCTCCGAGCGCCGCTTCACCGCGGCCTACGGCCACCAGGGCCGCGTCATCGCCGCCGTCACCTTCGACCAGGCGAAGTGGCTGGACTTCTACCAGCGGCAGATCGAACAGGCCGCGCCGTTCCCGCCGGAGTTCACCACCGTCGACCGACGGCCCGAGGGGATGCACCCGGTACCGGCCGGGTTCCCCGACCCCTCGCTGCCCAGCCACGGCCCCACCGTCACCCTCAGTGGCCACTCGCCCAGCGACCGGCGCATCTCGTTCACCCCGCTCCGCGCCTGACCCGGAAGGACCCACGCCATGACGTCGGTCGCGCTCCTGCGCCAGATCACCGACTACGCCAACCGCCACGACCCCTACCCCCTGTACGCCGAGCTCCGCAGGACCCCGGTGGCCCAGGACGAGACGGGGCCCTACCTGGTCAGCACGTACTGGGAGATCCACCACCTGCTCCACGACCCGCGGCTCAGTTCCGACCTGCGCAACCTGAACCCCGAGGTGGCCCGGTCCATCGGCCATGAGGAGGACCCGAACCTGCCGCCGGCCTTCATCAGGCTCGACCCCCCCGAGCACGACAGGCTGCGCCGGCTGGCGATGCGTCCCTTCGGGCCGCCGCACACCCCACGCCGGGTGTACGAGATGCGCGGCGAACTCGGCGAGATCGTGTCCGGCCTGATCGACGGGTTCCGGGACCGGGGGCAGATCGACCTCGTCGACGACTTCTCCTACCCCTTCCCCGTCACGGTGATCTGCCGGCTGCTCGGCATCCCCCGCGAGGACGAGACCCGCTTCCACGCCTGGGCCGACACCATCGCCGCCAGCGTCGACCCCGTCCACGGCACGGACGAGGAACGCGCGGCGCGGCTGCAGACCGTCCGGCAGGCCCGGACCGACCTCTCCGCCTTCCTCTCCGACCTGATCGAGGAACGCCGCCGCTCGCCCCGCGACGACATGCTCTCCGCGATGGCCGCGGGCCACGGACCGGACGCAGAGATGTCGCTGGTGGAGATGGTCAGCACCTCGGTCCTGCTGCTGATCGCCGGCCACGAGACCACGGTCAACCTCATCACCAACGGGATGCTCACGCTGTTGCGCAACCCCGACGTCCTGAAGCGGCTCCGGGACGACCAGGGCCTGGTCGTCCCGCTGGTGGAGGAGTTGCTGCGCTTCGAACCACCCGTGCAGCTGCTGCCCCAGAAGACCGCGCTGACCGACATCGACATCGCGGGGACCACCATCCCCAAGGGCGCTGCGGTCTTCCTGGTGCTCGCCTCCGGCAACCGGGACCCGCAGCGCTTCCCGGACCCGGACCGGTTCATCCCCGACCGGCCCGACAACCAGCACCTGGGATTCAGCAGCGGCGTGCACAACTGCTTCGGCGCGCCCCTCGCCCGGCTGGAGGCGCAGATCGCCCTGACCGAGCTGGTCCGCCGGCTCGACAACCCGCGACTGGTCGAGGACCCGCCGCCGTACCGCCAGAACGCGGTCCTGCGCGGGCCGCGGCACCTGGGCATCGCCTTCGACGGGCTCAGGCAGTAGCCCGCGGCCTGTTCCGGTTCGTCCGCCCGGGCGGCAGCCGGCTCCTCGCCGAGCGCCGGCTGCCGGTCGACCGGGCCGAGACCCGTCCCTGCGGTCCCTCGGGCCCGGGAGCCGATCACGCCGAAGCAGTCGCCCCTCTCGCACCTCCGCGCACCGACCGACGACAAATGTTGATTCTTCAACTATGCTTCGGGGGTACGACCCCGGCGACCAGCCGTACCCGAGGAGGAACCATGGAACAGTCCGTCACCGACAACACCGAGAAGTCCCGGTTCGAGATCCACGACGACGGCGAACTCGCCGGCTTCGCCGAGTACCACCGCTCCGGCCACGAGATCGCCTTCATCCACACCGAGATCGACCCCCGTTTCGAGGGCCGCGGACTCGGCAGCCGACTGGCCCGCGCCGCCCTGGACTCGGCCCGCGAGCAGCAGCTCGCCGTCCTGCCCTACTGCCCCTTCATCCGCGGCTGGATCACCAAGCACCCCGAGTACGCCGACCTGGTCCCCACCACCCACCGCGCCCGCTTCGGCCTCTGACCCACCGCACCGCCCCCGACGGCCCGGCGGGCACCCACCGGGCGGACGTACGAGGCCAGGCGGCACGCGAGCACGAGAACGTCGCCGGGAGGCCGTCGGGTCCGGGGAATCCACCCTCGCACCGGGCACGTCGCGGGATCCACGGCCGGCCGGGAGGGACCGGCCGATGCCCCCGGGCCAGGCGAAGCACCGGATGGTCGCCGGGTCGGCGGGCTCGCACGGGTGCCACCGCTGCGCGTCGGGCCGGCCCGTGCCGGCGAAGGCCGCCCCCGCGCGGGAGAGTTCCCCGCCTCCGGGGCGGCCCGCCTCGCCGGCACCTCCGAGCCCCCGGTCGACTCGCTTTCCGCTCAGGCCGGCCGACTCGACTGTCCGTCAGTTCGATTTCTCTTCTGGGACATTTCCCGTGCACGGACGCGCAACTGTCCCGGTTCCCGCCACCGTAGCGTCACTGCCAGTCCCGGACCCTGGCGCACCCGCAGTCGGCGGCAGGCCGGCGGTCCACTTCCCCGAGAGGAGAACTGCGGTGTCGCAGACCATGCTTGACGAGGAGACTTTCGCCGTGATCGAGGCGGCGGAGCGCCTGCTGGAGGGCGAGCAGCCCGCGGAGCCGAGCACGCCGTCATCCTGCGCGGACCAGCGGATCGCCGCCGTGATGGGCGGCGGGTTCTACACCTACTGCTGATCGGCACCCCTGCCCGCACTCGCCCGGCGCCCCCTCGGGCGAGTGCGGGCCCTCCCCCGCGCCGCAACGGCCGCCGGAGTGCCGGCGGGCCCGACCACAAGGACACGCCGATGATCCCCACCGAGACTGCCGAACCGCTGATCGTTCCCCCCGACTGGTTCGCGGCCGTGGGCACGGAGATCGCCGTGGTGCTGGAGGAACTGCGCCGCGACCACCCGGGCCTGGCGGACGCGGCCACCGGCCTGCTGGCGGAGGACGGCGGCGACCGAAGCCCCTTCCGCCTCCTGGGCATGGCCGTCCTCGGGGCGATCACCGGCGAGCCCCGGCCGGCGGCCGCGGTGTGTGCGATCTCCCGGCTGTGGTGGGCGGGGGCCGAAGCCCTCGACGACCTCGCCGACGAACAGGACCAGGCCGCGCCTCGGGGCAGGGCCGAACTGGCCCGCACCACCCTGGCGGCCCTGGCCTGCGGCAGCACACTGCCCCACTGGGTGGCCGACCGGCACTCCCCCGCCCCGGACATCCGCCTCGCCTGGGAGCAGGAACTGGTCCGCACCGCACTGGACGCGATGGAGGGCCAGTTGGCCGACATCGCCGAACCGGCGGACGACGCCGTGACATGGCGGTCCGTCATGGCCTGCTACCGGGGCAAGAGCGGCGCCGCCTACGGCCGTGACGCGGCGATGGCCGCGAGACTCGCCACGGACCGGCCCGAAACCCTGCATTCCTGGCGGACCTTCGGCGAACTCTTCGGCGTCCTGCGCCAGCTCGCCAACGACGGAGTTCCCAGCGCGGCACAGGAATGCGAGGATCTGGCCAACGGCACCCGCACCCTCCTGCTCGCCCACGCGCTCGAAGTCGCCGCACCCGCACACCGAAAGCACCTGCTGGACCTGCGCGCCCGGGCCGGCACCGATCCGGGCGCCCGCGCGGAGCTGCGAGCCGCCCTGCGGGACCCGTCCGTCCTCGACGGCTACGGGCGCCGGGTCGAGGCACTGCGGCAGCACTGCTGCGCCGTGCTCGACCGACTCGCTCCGGACGGCCCGTACCGGGAGCTGCTGCACGGCTTCATCCACACCTCCGCCCAGGCGGCACCGAACGGAGTCTCCCCGTGCACGAGTTGATCGACCGCCCGGAGCTGCTGCGGTCGATGGCCGTACGGTCCGCCGGAGCCGCTCCCTTCGCATCGGGACTGCTCGCCAGACTCGCCGACGACGTCGAACACGGCGGGCCGGTGACCCGCCTGATCGAAGGGCACCCACAGGCCGGCGCGCCGCTGTTCACCGTCCGGGCCATGGCCGGGGTCCAGGGCCTGCTGACCGCCGGACGGCTTCCTGGACTGACCGCACACCTGGCCGAGTTGAGCGCGGCGGACGGACTCGAACCACGCGGCACCGACCGGTCCTGGGACCTCTTCGTCACGGCGATCGCCGACCACCCCGTCGAAATCGCCACCGCGCTGGACAACCCGGTGCAGCAGCACGAGCCCACCCGCGCCGCAACGCTGCTGCACGGCCTCGCACTGCTGCGGGCCCCGCGGATCCGCCTGCTCGAACTCGGCGCCTGCGCCGGACTCAACCTGCTGATCGACCGCTACCGGTGGTTCGGGCCCGGCTGGGAGTGGGGCGACCCCACCTCACCGGTCCGGCTGCCCGCCCACGGCCCGGACCCCGCAGGCATCCGCATCGTGGCACGCGCCGGCTGCGACCTGCACCCCCGAGACCCCGCCGATCCGGCCGACGCACGGACCGTACGAAGCTACCTGCCGTTCGAGCACACCTTCCTGCGCGCCGCCCTCGACGACGCGCTCGACCTCGCCGCCCGCACCCCGGTCCGGGTGGAACAGGCGGACGCGGTCGGGTGGCTGCGGCGCGAGCTGGCCACGCCGACCGACCCGTCGGTGCGCACGGTGGTCTGGCACAGCCTGTTCTGGGGATTCCTCGAGCCCCGCCAACAGGACGCCCTGGAACAGGTCATGACCGATGCCGCCGCCACCCTGCCGCTCAGCCGCATCGCCTTCGAACCCCACGACTGGACGATGCCACCACGGCTCCAGCTGACCCAGTACTCCTGAGCCCAGGACGTTCACGGCACCCGCTCGACCCAGTGACCCGATCTCTACGTGAGGAATCCCGGCATGCTGCTCGGCGAGGCATTTCAGTACCTGACGTCACCCGCCGGCCGCCAGGACCCCTATCCCGCGTACGCCGCCCTCCGGGCCCACGGGCCCGTGGTGCGCCTGCGACCGGACTTCTACGCGGCGACCGGGTACGACGCCGTCAACGCGCTGCTGCGGGACCCGCGCCTGGAGGTCCGGGGCTGGCCGGACGGTGCCGCCTCACGCCTCATCGCGGACTCCATGATGAAGGCCAACGGACCCGACCACGCCCGCGTCCGGCGGCTCGCCGCGGACGCCTTCTCACCCCGCAGGACCGACCGGCTGAAGGAGGTCGTCACCGCACAGGCGGCCGCCCTCGCCGACCACGTGGCCCACCTCGGCCGCGACGGCGAAGCCGTCGACCTCATGGCCGAGTTCGCCTACCCGCTGACGATCCGGATCATCGGCACACTGCTCGGCGTCCCGGCCGGCGAGCACCAGTGGCTGCGCGAGCGGGCCCAGGAGACGACCGCGGTCCTGGAGCCGTTCCGGCCCGGCGGCCCGGCCATCGCGGCCGACCGCGCGGCCCTCGAACTGGAAGACTACGTCACCGAGCTGACCCGGCTCCGGCGCACCGACCCCGGCGAGGACCTGATCACCGCGCTGGTGCTGGCACACGACCGCGACGGCAGCGAACTGTCCACCCGCGAACTCGTCGTGAACCTGGTGTTCCTGCTGCTGGCGGGCTTCGAGACCTCCGCCAACCTCCTCGGCAACGGCCTGGGAGCCCTGTTGGACCACCCCGACCTCGCCGCCCGGCTGCGGACGGACCCGGACCTGGCCGACCGGTACGTCGAAGAGGTGTCGCGCTTCGACGCACCCCTGCAACTCACCAGCCGGTGGGCACCCGAGACGATCGAGACCGACGGCATCGGCACGATCGAGAAGGGCAGCCACATCCTCGTGCTCCTCGGCGCGGGGAACCACGATCCGGCGCACTTCGCCGCCCCGGAGCGGTTCGATCCGTTCCGGGACTCCCCGCAGTCGCTCTCGTTCGGCGCCGGCGCGCACTACTGCCTCGGCTCGGCGCTGGCCCGCACGGAGGCGCGACTGGCACTCCCGCTGCTGCTGGAGCGCCTTCCCGCCATGAAACGGGCCGGCACGGCAGCCCGCCGCGACCGCCTCACCTTCCGCGGCTACGCCGGCCTCCCCGTGTCCTGGGGGGACTGACCAGGCGCAAGACCCGCGGGGCGGATCCCGTCCCAGCACGGACGCGCGCGGCGCGGACCGGGACAGGCGGCCACGGGCCCTGCCGCTGCCACAGGGCCGGGGCGACCCGCCGTCGTCACCGGAACGGCGGAAACCGGCCGGAGGGCGGTCAGCCCTTCGCCGACCTGGCCGAACCCCAGAGTGCGCCCTGGTTGACCCGGTCCGGGTACAGCTCCAGCATGCCCCGGTAGAGCTCGACCGTGGTCGTGGTGCGTGCGGCAACCGTCTCGAAGTCGTGCAGGTACTGCGCGGTCTCGGCGATGTTCGCCGGGTCGTCGGGGCGGCCCGGGCGCTTGTGCCCGGCGATGACCGTCCGCGGTTCCAGGGCGGCGATGGTGTCGAGCGCGTGGAGCCAGGCCCGGCGGCCCTCGGCGGGCGATTCGGCGAGGTAGAGGTGGACGTCGTTGTAGACGGCGTCGCCGGCCACGACGAGGCCGATGGACGGTACGTGCAGGCAGGTGGTGTCGTCGGTGTCGGTGTGCCCGAGCTCCACGACGACGAGGTCGTTGCCCTCCAGGTCCAGTCGGTCGCCGTCCAGCGGCTGGGCCGCCACGAGCCGGCCGGGGATCCGGCCGGGGAAGCGCGTGTTCCAGAGCGCCGCCACGGAATCCGACGCCGTCTGCTCCTTCATCTGCGCCGCCACGGCCGGTGCGGCGACGGCGCGGGCGTGCGGGAAGCGTTCGAGGAGTGTTCCCAGGCCGAACCAGTGGTCGCCGTGCCCGTGGGTGACGAAGACCGTGGTGAGGTTCTTGCCGCTCTCCGTGACCAGGTCCGCCAGCCGGCCGGCCTGCTCGGTGGTCATCAGCGCGTCGACCAGCACCGCGTCGCGTTCGCCGGTGATGAGCGTCGCCGTGATCGGCGACCACATGCGTCGGGGCAGGTCGGGCGGCAGGTCCGAGACCTCCGTGGGGATCGACGGGGCTGTGTGGACGCTCCAGCTCAGCGGTGTTCCGGGCATGATCGGCTCCTTGGGCCGGGGACCTTCCGGGCGCGGCTGCCGGCGGCGGTCAGATCGCCTGTACGGGTCGGTAGTCCGGCTGCCACATGGCCGCGCGGACCTGCGCTTCGATCTCGTCGCCGACGGTGGCGCGCGCCACGCCGTCACGGGCGGCGCTGCGGGCGACGGCCGCGGCAACGGCGGCGGAGGTCTCCCTCAGGTCCCGGGTGGGCGGCAGCAGCGGCGCTCCGGGCGCGGTCGGGTCGGCCTGTGCGGCGACGGCGTGGGCCGCGGCGGTGAGCATGCCGTCGGTGATGCGGGTGGCCCGGGCCACGATGGCGCCCAGGCTGAGTCCGGGGAAGACCAGCGCGTTGTTGGCCTGTCCGATCCGGTGGGTGGTGCCGTCGTGGGTCACCGGCGCGAAGGGGCTGCCGGTGGCGATCAGGGCCCGGCCGTCGGTCCAGGCGAGCAGGTCCGCGGGCGTTGCCTCGGCGAGCGGTGTGGGGTTGGACAGGGGCAGGATGATCGGGCGGCGGACGGCCGCGGCCATCTCGCGGACGACGGGTTCGGTGAAGGCCCCGCCCTGGCCGGAGGTGCCGATGAGGACGGTCGGTCCGACCCGGTGCACGACCTCCGCCAGGGCGATGCCGCCGGCCTTCGGGTCACGGACCCAGTCGGCCACCTCGTCCGCGCCGCGTGCGTAGGGGGCCTGGAAGTCCCGCATGCCGGCCGTGTCGTCGGTGAGCAGGCCGTGCCGGGCGAGGCACCAGATCCGGCGGGTGGCCTCGCCCGGGGTCAGGCCGTCGGCGACGAACGCGTCACGCAGCTGGTCGGCGATGCCGACACCCGCCGTGCCCGCGCCGAAGACCACCACCCGGTGCTCCCGCAGCGGCGTGCCGCTCGCCTGAACGCCGGACAGCACCGCCGCGAGATTCACCGCACCCGTGCCCTGGACGTCGTCGTTGAAGGTGAGCACCTCGTCGCGGTAGCGCGCCAGGATGCGCCGCGCGTTGTCCGGCCCGAAGTCCTCCCAGTGCAGCAGGGCGCCGGGGAAGAGTCGGGTGGCGGTGTCCACGTAGGTCCGGACGAAGGCGTCGTAGGTCTCCCGGTCGGCCCTGGGGTGGCGGTTGCCGAGGTAGAGCGGGTCGTCCAGCAGTTCCTTGCGGTTGGTTCCCACGTCGAGAACGACGGGGAGGGTGCGGGCCGGATCGATGCCGCCCGCGGCGGTGTACACGGCGAGCTTGCCCACCGCGATGTTGATCCCGCCCACTCCCCAGTCGCCGATGCCCAGGATCGCCTCGCCGTCGGTGGCGACGATCAGGTCGACGTCGTCCGGGCCCGATCCGGCGGCCCGCAGCGAGCGTTCGACGTCCTCGGGCGCGTCCACCGACAGGTAGACCCCACGGGGTCTGCGGTACTGGGAGCTGTAGCGCTCGATCGCGGTGCCGACGGTCGGGGTGTAGACGATCGGCAGCATCTCCTCCAGGTGCTCGCCGAGCAGCCGGTGGAACAGCACCTCGTTGCGGTCGTGCAAGGCGGTCAGGTTGACGTGTTTGGCCAGGTCGTCGGGTTGCGCGAGGTACTGCGTGTAGGCGCGGGAGGACTGCTGCCCGATCGTGAGCACCTGCGGCGGGAGCAGGCCGACGAGGTCGAGCGCCCGCCGTTCGTCCTCGGTGAAGGCGGTGCCCTTGTTCAGCCGGGGGTCGGCCAGCACGGCCCGGCCCCTGGCCGCTGTGTCCCATCGCCGGTGACCGGCGTTCCATCGGGTCGGCGCCGAATTCATGACGGTCTCCTCAGGGGTGCTCCGGTGCCCCGTGGCACCGGGCGGGCGGTGTCGGGAGGTTCGAGATCGCTCTCATCCCGGGCCGGCGAGCTGCTCACGGAACCAGTCGGTGGCGGCTCCGCTCGTCGTTTCGAAGGCGGCGACGTAGGCGTCGAAGTGGTCACCGGCGTACATCGCCAGCCGCTTGGGTTGCAGGGCGCGCTCGTACGCGGCCAGTCCGAGGTCGCTGAGCGTGATCGTGTCCGCCGTCGCCACGACCATCAGCAGCGGCGTCGGTGACACCCGGGCGACCCAAGGCCCGGGCTCGTACATCTGCGCCTTGCGCGTCGACCGGAGCGTGACGCGCAAGGGTTCCTCGACGCCCGGCGGCAGCGGGAAGCGGGCGTTGAACTCGGCCATGGCCGGGGAGTGGTAGGCGGCCTGCACTTCCGGGTCGGGGCTGTTGAGGAGCTGGTACTCGGGCCGGTGTCCCGCCAGTTGAGCGCGTTCGTCGCCGTCGAACCGCTCCTCCAGTGCACGTCTGCGGTCGGGCGGCACACGGCGTAGGCCCTGCTCGTAGCCGCTGATGGTCGGAACCTGCGCGACCACGGCCTTGATCCGCCGGTCGGTGGCGGCCAGGACGATCGCGTGCCCGCCGGCGTAGCTGGTACCCCAGAGCCCGATCCGGCGGGCATCGACGCCGTCGAGGGTCTCCAGGAAGGAGATCGCCCGCCGCCAGTCCGCGACCTGCTGCCAGGGGTCGATGTCGCCGCGCGGCTCGCCCCCGCTGAGACCGAATCCACGGTGGTCGTGGACCAGCACGACGAACCCCGCCCGGCTGAAGCGTTCCGCGTAGCCTTGCAGGCTCTGGTACTTCACGCCGCCGAAGCCGTGCGCCATCGTGATCGCCGGGAAGGGGCCGTCGCCCGTGGGCGGGCGGAACAGCCAGGCGTGCAACCGCACGCCGTCGGCGGCGGGCACGAAGACGTCCTCGAAGCCCATGGACCTTCACCCCTTCGTGTGTTCGGCGCTCCCGTTCACGGAGTCCGTGAGGACGCTCGCCATGCCGTGTCCAGCGAATCCGCCGTCGTCGGCGCGATCTGGATGCCGACGATCCGCCAGCCGGCCGGTTCCCGGGAGATCTCGAAGTGGGCGGCGAGACGTTCGATTTCGCCGTGGTCCGCGCGGCGACGCGACCAGATCACCTCGATCGCGGCACCGGCATCGTGGTAGACCGTCACCTTCCGGTCCGGAACGGCCGTGTAGGCGTAGCCCTGCGCCCTCAGCGGGGCCTGGTTCCTCTCCAGCAGCCCGATGACGGCCTCGCCGTCGAGCAGCCACTCCCGGGACTCCGGCGAGCTGTTGTGCAACGGCACGGCCCAGTAGTCGAGGATGAACTCCGGCCCGCGGGGGATCTCGCCGCTTCCCACTCCCACCCAGGTCGGCAGGTAGTCCTCGAAGAACCAGTGCACGACCTCGGTGCCGACCGCATCGTCAGGTGTGCCACCCACGTCGGTGCCTCCGTTCATCCCGGCGTCCGGCACGTTCCGGCGCCCGCCCGATCACGGCGGGATCGCCGTGCTCGTGGTCAACTGCAATGTGCTGCATCACACTTGTCCTCCGGTGGTATGGCCCGCACCACGCGCGTGACCGGTCATGACAGGAGTGCCAGCGCGCTGTACCAGACCGGGCTCGCGTTGAGCCGGTCCGGGTACAGCTGCAGCATCCGGTCGAAGAACTCGCGCGGGCTCGGTTCCGCCGCCAGCAGGCGCCGCGCGTCGAGCAGGTAGTCGCGGGTCTGTTCCAGGATCGACGGGTCGTCGGGCAGTTCCCTGTTCTTGTGGCCCGCGACGACCGCCCGCGGGTTCAGCGCGGCGACGGTGTCGAGCGCGGTGAGCCACTTCTCGATTCCGCCGCCGGGGCTCTCCAGCAGGTACTGGTGGACTCCGTTGTACGCGACGTCGCCGGCCACGACGAGGCCGATCGACGGCACGTGCAGAACGGTGGTGTCGTCGGTGTCGGTGTGGCCGGTCTCCACCGCCAGCAGCCGGTGCCCCTCCAGGTCGAACCCCGCCGCGGGAACCACCTGGTACACCACGGGACTGTCGGGGATGAGTCCGGGGAAGTCCGCGTCCCAGGTCTGCTCGCGTCCCTCGGTCGCCTGCCGGTGCATCAGCCGGATCGTGCCCTCCGTCGCGTACGGCACGGCGTCGAGGAAGCGCCGCATCAGCAGGTCGGTGCCGAACCAGTGGTCGCCGTGCCCGTGGGTGGCGTAGATGTGGGTGAGTCGCCGGCCCGACCGCTCGATCCAGTCGCCGAGGCCGCGCACCTGGTCGCGGGTGAACGGCGGGTCGACCAGGACGGCGTCCGTCTCGCCGAGGATCAGGGTGGACGCCAGTGGTGAGGACACGATCGGGCTCCCGTCGGGCAGCCGCATGGACCGTTCGCGGCGCACCCCGTCGAAGACCAGCACCTCGTAGCGCAGTTCCGTCACGTCGGACCTCCTGACCGGTTCCTCGTTCTCCTCGCTCATTTCCCGGGTACCAGGAAGACCTTTCCCTGCCGGCCCTTCTGCTCGGCGTGGACGACGGCGTCGCCGATCTCGTCGAGGGAGTACCTGCGCCCGGGAGAGGTCTCGATGGTTCCCTCGCGCATGAGCGTCACGATGTCCTCCCGCAACTGCTTGCGCTCCGCGTCCGTGAGCCTCGGGAGCCAGTAACCGAGCCAGTAGACCTCCAGGGTGCGGCGGCCGGCCAGGATGTAGCGCGGGTCCTCGCCGACCCGGATCGGCTCGCCCGTCAGGGAGCCGTACACCAGCATCCGCCCGTCCTCGTGGAGCGACTTGAAGATCTGCGTCCCGGTCTCACCGACCACCGGGTCGATGGCGTACTTGACGCCTTCGGGTCCGACGACCTTCCGGACCTGCTCGTCGATCGGGCCTTCGGTGGACACGATGACGGCGTCGGCGCCGAGGGCCTCCAGTTCGGCCACCGACTCGCGCCTGCGGACGACGTTCACGGTGCGGATGCCGTCGCGTTTGGCGAGCCTGATGACCATGCGTCCCAGCTCGGAGCCGGCTGCGGACTGGAGGAGCCACTCCCCCTCGGGGACGGCCAGCACCCGGCGGACCATGAGGACCGCGGAGGCGGGGTTGATGACGAAGGAGGCCACCTGCTCATCGGGGATCTCATCGGGCACCGGGAAGAGGTCGCCCGCAGGGACGACGGCGTACTCCGCCCAGTTCCCCCCCTGCCCGTTGACCACCGACACCCGCTGGCCGACCGTGAAGTCCCCGACCCCGGGCCCGAGGGCGTCCACGATGCCGACGCCCTCGAACCCGGCCGGCGCCGGAAACCTGGCCTGGACGCCCGCGTAGAACCCGCGTACGTACAGGAGGTCGGACGGGTTCACCGGGGTCGCCAGGATGCGGACCCTCACCTGCCCCTCCCCCGGCTCCGGGACGGGCACGTCCTCGGTTGCGAGGACCTTGGACGGCTCACCGTGTCGGGTGAACTGAACAGCCTTCATCATTTCGGCCTTTCTGTGCACGACATCGTCCGAAAGCGCGACTGAATCGCGGGATGATCTGCTCGCTATTGAGGTCGGACCGCCCGTGCCCTGCCGCCCCTGGTCGGCGCCGCTCAGCGCCCCGTCGGAGGCTGGGTGACGACGCGTACCGGTCGTCCCGCCCGGAAGGCGGCGATGTCCTCGACCGCGTCGCGGTAGAAGAGCTCGTAGAGCTCGCGGGTCACGTAGCCGATGTGCGGGGTGAGCACGGTGTTCGGCAGCGTACGGAAGGGGTGGTCGGCGGGCAGCGGCTCCACGTCGTAGACGTCGAGGGCCGCGCAACGGATGGCCTGGCGCCGCAGCGTGTCCAGCAGGGCGTCCTGATCGACGATCGGGCCGCGCGAGGTGTTCACCAGGATCGCGGACGGCTTCATCGCGGCGAGTTCCGCGCCGCCGACCAGTCCTCTGGTGCGGTCGCTGAGCACCAGGTGCACCGAGAGCACGTCCGCGTCGGCGAACAGCTCCTGCTTGGTCACCGCCGTCACCCCGTGCCCGGCCGCGCGTTCGGGCGTGAGGTTCTGGCTCCAGGCGATGGTGTCCATGCCGAACGCCTGGCCGATCCTGGCGACACTGCTGCCCAGGTTCCCCAGTCCGAGGAGGCCGAGGGTCTTTCCGTGCAGCCCGGTGCCGACCGTGTGTTGCCAGCCGCCGTCCCGCATCGCCCGCTCCTCCGCCGGGAGGTTGCGCGCGGCGGCGAGGATCAGCGCCCAGGTGAGCTCGGCGGTGGGCTCCCCGAAGTACCCGGTCCCGGAGACCACGATGCCCTGCCGAGTGGCGGCCTGCACGTCGATCGCCGCGTTCCCAGGGCCGGTGGTGACCAGCAGCCTCAGATCGGGCAGTCGGCGCAGCACCTCGGCGGTGAACCACGTGCGCTCGCGCATCGCGACGACCACCTCGAAGCCGGCGAGCCTGCGGACCAGTTCGTCCGCATCGGCGATGTGGTCGGTGAACACCTCGACCTCGGCGTCCAGCCGGCCCCAGTCAGCGCACCCGAAAGCGACCCCCTGGTAGTCGTCGAGGATCGCGACCTTCACGTCAGTCATGCTACGGCGCTCCTTGGGGTGGCGCAGGTTGGGTGGGAGTGACCGCAACCGCCCCACCCGACCTCCGGGCCCCGACGCGGGTACGGGGGTCAGCGGTCCTCGGGGAAGGTGTGCGTCGGCTTCGTGACGCTCTCTCCTTCGAGGACGGTCAGCCCCGGACGGGGGCCGGCTCGGGGGCGGCGAAGACCGGGTAGTCGGTGTATCCGGCGGGGCCGGCGGCGTAGACGGTGCTCCAGTCGATCTCCGCGAGCGGGGCGCCGGCGGCGAGGCGGGCCGGCAGGTCGGGGTTGGCGATGAACGGGCGGCCGAAGGCGATGACGTCGGCCAGGCCGGTCTCGATCAGGCGGGCGCCGCGTTCGCCGGTCATGCGGGTGTTGGCGATCAGCGTCCCGTCGAACAGCGGCCGGAAGTGCGCGAACATCGCGTCACCGGACAGCCCTGCCAAGGGAGTTCCGGTGAAGTCGGTCTGGGCGCCCATCAGCAGCAGGTGGGACAGGCCCGTCAGCCGGGAGACGACGTACTCGGCTGCGGGCAGGGTCTCGTCGTCGGCCTGGAACGGGCCGGATTCGTGCATCGGGCTCAGCTTGACGCCGGTGCGCTGCGGGCCGACCGCGGAGACGACCGCGTCGACGATCTCCAGGGTCAGGCGGGCCCTGTTCTCGATCGATCCGCCGTAGGCGTCGGTGCGCCGGTTGGTGGCCCTGTTGAGGAACTGCGCCGGCAGGTAGAGGAAGTTCGCCAGGATCTGCACGCCGTCGAACCCCGCCGCGATCGCGTTGCGGGCGGCCTGCGCGTAGTCGGCCACGGTCCGGCGGATCTCGGCCAGGGACATCTCGCGCGGGGTGACCGTCGGCACCCGGCCCGCCGCGGTGACGCTGCGCTGCACGGGGTCGACGGCCGAGGCGGACACCGGCAGCGCCCCGGCGCGCAGGTCCGGGTGCGAGATGGAGCCGGTGTGCCACAGCTGGGCGATCATCCGGCTGCCGGCGCCGTGCACGGCCTCCGTCACCCGCTGCCAGCCGGCCACCTGCTCCGCGCTCCACAGCCCGGGCGTGTCGTGCCAGCCGAAGCCGTCCGGGCTGACCGCGGTGGCCTCCCCCACGATCACCCCCGCCGCGGCCCGCTGGGCGTAGTACGCCGCCTGCACGTCGGTCGGCACGTGGCCAGGGTTGTCGGCGCGCATCCGGGTCAGCGGGGCCATCGCGATCCTGTTCGGCAACTCCAGGTCACCCATGCGGACCGGGGTGAACAACGGCGCGAGGTTCATGGAGGTCTCCCTTCCTTCACCCATCACAATGTCGATTGACATTGTTCTACGCCCATCCCGGCCCTTTGTCAATGTCAATCGACATCGTCTAGGCTTGGGAACCGAAGGAGGTGCCCGCATGGGGGTGTCCAGGGAGAAGGCCGCACAGAACCGCACGGCGATCGTCGAGGCCGCCGAGGCGCTGTTCCGCGCGCGCGGCGTCGAGGCCGTCGGGCTGGTCGAGCTGATGGCGGCCGCCGGCATGACCCGTGGCGGCTTCTACAACCACTTCGCCTCCAAGGCGGCCCTGGTCGACGAGGTCGTCGCCCGGTCCATGGCCAAGGGCGAGGAGAACCTGACCGCCCTCCTGGAGGACTCCCGACAGCGGGGCCACGACCCGGTGGACGGCCAGATCGACTGGTACCTCTCCCCGGAGCACCGCGCCGACGTCGACCACGGCTGCCCCAACGCCGGGTTCCTCGGTGACGCCCCCCGGTTCGACGACGACGCCCGCGCCGACTACACCGCCGGACTGACCGCCAACATGCGCCTGTTCGCCCGGGCCGTCCAGGAAGCCACCGGCCTCGACGAACAGGACGCCTGGCAGCGCGCGCTCGCCCTGTTCAGCCAGATGGCCGGCGCCCTCCTCCTCGCCCGCGCGGTCGCCACCACCGACCCGGACCTCTCCGACCGCATACTCGCCGCCGCCCGCAAGGACCTGCACGCCCGGGCCCACAGCGGCTGACACCGGACACCGCCCCGCCACCTTCGACCCGGCCGCCGCACCGCTCGACACGAGCGCGAACGACAGGCCCGTCGAGTCCGACCACGTCCGACCACCACCACGCCGCCGAAGACTCACGGCAACAAGGCCCGCTACCACAGCGGCAGTTGAGCCGGGTGCGCGCGGAAGACCGGTGGATCCGACCGGCCGCGCCGACCCGAGTCCATGCACGGCTATTGACACATGTTCCAACAGTGGCGATTCTCATCACACCGAGTGCGCGGTTCATGACAGCCGGCCCGGCCGGGCCGGTCCGCGCGTCCCGGACGATGCCCGGTGCCCGGCCGCGCCACCCCCTCACCTCGGACGCGGGTGGTGACCATGCACCAACTCCCCTACAGCAGGCGCGGATTCGTCACACTTCTGGCCGCACTCCTCACCCTGGCCACCCTGGTGTTCGCCGCTCCGGCGCCAGCGGCGCCGGGCGAGACGGGCTGGTGGAACCCGACCGCGCGGCCCGCGCCCGACTCGCAGGTCAACGTCACGGGCGAGCCGTTCCGCGGGACCGACGCCCAGGGGCGGGTCCGGGGCTTCGTCGACGCGCACGACCACATCATGGCCAACGAGGCGTTCGGCGGCCGGCTCATCTGCGGCAAGTCCTTCTCCGAAGCCGGGATCGCGGACGCGCTGAAGGACTGTCCCGAGCACTACCCCGACGGCTCGCTCGCCATCTTCGACTTCATCACCAAGGGCGGCGACGGCAAGCACGACCCGGTCGGCTGGCCGACCTTCGCGGACTGGCCGGCCCACGACTCGCTCACTCACCAGCAGAACTACTACGCGTGGATCGAACGGGCCTGGCGCGGCGGTCAGCGGGTCCTGGTCAACGACCTGGTCACCAACGGGGTGATCTGCTCGGTCTACTTCTTCAAGGACCGCAGCTGCGACGAGATGACCTCCATCCGTCTCCAGGCGCAGAAGACGTACGAGCTGCAGGCCTATGTCGACACGATGTACGGCGGGCCGGGCAAGGGCTGGTTCCGGATCGTCACCGACAGCGCGCAGGCGCGCGAGGTGGTCAAGCAGGGCAAGCTGGCCGTCGTCCTCGGTGTGGAGACCTCCGAGCCGTTCGGCTGCAAGCAGATCCTCGATGTCGCCCAGTGCAGCAAGGCCGACATCGACCGCGGTCTGGACGAGCTGTACGGCCTGGGCGTGCGCAGCATGTTCCTCTGCCACAAGTTCGACAACGCGCTCTGCGGGGTGCGCTTCGACGAGGGCGCGCTCGGGACGGCGATCAACGTCGGCCAGTTCCTCTCGACCGGCACCTTCTGGAAGACCGAGAAGTGCGCCGGGCCGCAGCACGACAACCCGATCGGTCTCGCCCCGGCGCCCGAGGCGCAGAAGCAGCTCCCCGCGGGGGTGGCGGTGCCGGCCTACGCCGGCGACGCGCAGTGCAACAGCCGTGGGCTGACCGAGCTCGGCGAGTACGCGGTGCGCGGGCTGATGAAACGCAAGATGATGCTCGAGGTCGACCACATGAGCGTCAAGGCGGCCGGGCGCTCGTTCGACATCCTGGAGTCCGAGTCCTACCCGGGCGTGATCTCCTCGCACAGCTGGATGGACCTCGACTGGATCGAGCGCGTCTACAAGCTCGGCGGTTTCGTCGCCCAGTACATGAACGGCGCCGAGGCGTTCAGCTCGGAGGCCAAGCGCACCGACGCGCTGCGCGACAAGTACCACGTGGGGTACGGCTACGGCACCGACATGAACGGCGTCGGCGGCTGGCCCGGCCCGCGCGGGGCGAACACCGCCAACCCGGTGCGCTACCCGTTCCGCAGCGCGGACGGCGGATCCCTCATCGACCGCCAGACCACCGGCGCGCGCACCTGGGACATCAACACGGACGGCGCCGCGCACTACGGTCTGGTACCGGACTGGCTGGAGGACATCCGGCAGGTCGGCGGCCAGGACGTGGTGGACGACCTCTTCCGCGGCGCCGAGTCCTACCTCACCACCTGGGGGGCCTCGGAGCAGCACCGGGCGACGGTGAACCTGGCCGCGGGCCGCCCGGCCACGGCCAGCACCACCGAGTGGTGGAACCCGTTCGTCAACTACGCGCCCGGCCAGGCGGTGGACGGGGACCCGGGTACCCGCTGGGCCAGCGAGTGGAACGACGACCAGTGGCTCCAGGTCGACCTCGGGTCCACCACCCTGGTCGGGCGCGTCACGCTGGACTGGGAACGCGCCTACGGGCGGGCGTACCGGATCGAGGTCTCCACCGACGGGAGCAGCTGGCAGTCGGTATGGTCCACCACCACCGGGGACGGCGGCCTGGACACCGCACGGTTCACCGGCGTCCCGGCCCGCTACGTCCGCGTCCACGGGGTGCAGCGCGGCACCCAGTGGGGCTACTCGCTGTACGAGGTCGGCGTCTACAGCAGCTAGTACCGCAACGACGCCCACGGCGACGAGGCTCCAGCTCCCGGGCTGTGGCCTCGTCGTTCGTCGTGGCCCGGAGGCCGGTCACCGGACGGGCGCGGGCTCCTCCGGCGCGCGGGTGCCGGTGGGGGTTTCGTCGCTGCCGACGGTGATGCCCCGGCGCTTGGAGATCCACACGGCGAGGACCACGACGGCCAGGGCCGGCAGGGCGATGGCCAACCGGAGGCCCAGGTCGGCATGCGAGCCGAAGCTGAGTTCGACGATCGCGGGCGCCACCAGGAGGGAGACCAGGTTCATCACCTTCAGCAGCGGGTTGATGGCCGGTCCGGCGGTGTCCTTGAAGGGGTCGCCCACCGTGTCGCCGATGACGGTGGCCGCGTGCGCGGGGCTGCCCTTGCCGCCGTGGTGACCGTCCTCGATCAGTTTCTTGGCGTTGTCCCAGGCACCGCCCGAGGTCGCCAGGAAGACGGCCATCAGGGTGCCCGTGCCGATCGCTCCGGCCAGGTAGGAGCCCAGCGGGCCGACGCCGAGGAGGAAGCCGAGGGCGATCGGGGTCAGCACGGCGAGCAGGCCCGGGGTGACCAGTTCGCGCAGCGCGTCGCGGGTGCAGATGTCCACCACCCGGCCGTACTCGGGCCGCTCGGTGCCGTCCATGATGCCGGGCCGGGTCCGGAACTGGCGCCGGACCTCGAAGACGACCGCGCCGGCGGAGCGCGAGACGGCGTTGATCGCCAGGCCGGAGAAGAGGAAGACGACGGCGGCGCCGACCAGCAGGCCGACCAGGTTGTCGGGCTGGTCGATGGCCAGGCTCAGGCTCGCGCCGTGGGCGGCCGGGCCGATCTGTGCCTCGGCGGTCGCGATGGTGTCGGTGTAGGAGCCGAACAGCGCGGTGGCGGCGAGCACCGCGGTGGCGATGGCGATGCCCTTGGTGATCGCCTTGGTGGTGTTGCCGACGGCGTCCAGTTCGGTGAGCACCTGGGCGCCGGCGCCGGTGATGTCTCCGGACATCTCCGCGATGCCCTGGGCGTTGTCGGAGACCGGGCCGAAGGTGTCCATCGCGACGATCACACCGACGGTGGTCAGCAGTCCGGTCCCGGCCAGCGCGACCGCGAACAGGGACAGGATCAGCGAGCCGCCGCCGAGCAGGAAGGCACCGTAGACGGCGGCTCCGATGGCCACGGCGGAGTACACAGCCGATTCCAGGCCGAGCGCGACACCGGAGAGCACCACGGTGGCCGGCCCGGTCAGCGAGGTCCTGCCCAGGTCCCGTACCGGGCGGCGGGTGGTCTCGGTGAAGTAGCCGGTCAGCTGCTGGATGACGGTGGCCAGCACGATCCCGATGGCCACCGCGGCCAGGGCGAACGCCCGCGGACTGCCCGCGTGCCCGGCGATCTCGGCAGGCACCCCGTGCAGTCCGGAGAAGCGGGCCGGCAGGAACGCGAAGACCGCGCCCGCCACCAGAACGAGGGACACCGCGGCGGAGACGATGAAGCCGCGGTTGATGGCGGTCATCCCGCTGCGGTCCGTGGGCCGCGGGGAGACCGTCCCGATGCCCAGGACCGCCGTGAGCACCCCGATGGCGGGCACCACCAGAGGGAAGGTCAGCCCGTCGTCACCGAAGGCGGCCGTGCCCAGGATCAGCGCGGCGACCAGGGTCACGGCGTAGGACTCGAACAGGTCGGCCGCCATCCCCGCACAGTCGCCCACGTTGTCACCCACGTTGTCGGCGATCGTCGCCGCGTTGCGGGGATCGTCCTCGGGGATCCCCTGCTCGACCTTGCCCACCAGGTCCGCGCCCACGTCCGCGGCCTTGGTGAAGATCCCACCGCCCACCCGCATGAACATCGCCAGCAACGCCGCACCGAAGCCGAAGCCCTCCAGCACCTTCGGCGCGTTCGCCTGGTAGATCAGCACCACCGTGGCCGCCCCCAGGAGACCCAGCCCCACGGTGAACATCCCCACCACTCCACCGGTGCGGAAGGCGATCCGCATCGCCCGGTGCGACACCGCTCGCACGATCGACGCCGCCGTCGGTCCCGCCTCGGACTCGATGGCCGGGAGCGGCGCCGTCCCTGCCCGGGCCGCCGCCGCCACCCGGACATTGCTGCGCACCGCGAGCTGCATCCCGACGTACCCCGTCGTCGCCGAGAACGCCGCCCCGACCAGGAAGAACACCGAACGCCCGATCCGCTGCCCCCAGTTGTCCGCCGGCAACAGCAACAGCACGAAGGGCACCACGCCGGCGAAGACGCCCAGGGTGCGGAACTGGCGCCTCAGGTAGGCGTTCGCACCCTCCTGAACCGCCCCGGCGATCCGCCGCATCGTCTCGGTGCCCTCGTCCGCGGCCAGGACCTGGCGTACGAGCGCCCAGGCCACCACCAGGGCTCCTGCCCCGATCACCGCGACGATCACCAACAGCGTTCGGCCCGACCCGGTCAACTCGGGTGCGGCCGCAACGGATGCGCCCACATGAAAGATCCCAGCCATTCCGTCCTCCTTGACGTCGTGCCTGGGCGCCGGGCCCGCGAATCAGCCGCCCGGGAGCAACAGAACGAGGCTAACCCCGGGGTCTGGAGGTCTCCACGGGGGTTAGGGCAATCGCGCACCCGGCGTGCGGCGGCGGGTGATCCCCTCGAAGATGGTGCTGCCGACGCCGTCGGACGCCACGGACCGCGAAGGAGAGCGACATGGACTTCGAGGTGATCGTCGAGATCCCGCAGGGGTCACGCAACAAGTACGAGATGGACCATGCCACCGGACGGATCCGCCTGGACCGGATGCTCTTCACGGCCACCCGCTATCCGGCCGACTACGGGTTCATCGAGGACACCCTCGGCGGGGACGGCGACCCTCTCGACGCCCTCATACTCGTCGACGAGCCCACCTTTCCGGGCTGCGGCATCACCTGCCGCGCCATCGGCATGTTCGTCATGACCGACGAGAAGGGGCCGGACGAGAAGATCCTCTGTGTGCCCGCTCACGACCCCCGCTTCGCCCGTCTGCAGGACATCGACGACATGCCCCAGCACGACCTGCAGGAGATCACCCACTTCTTCGAGGTCTACAAGGACCTCGAACCCGGAAAGTCCGTCGAAGGCTCCCACTGGGCGAACAAGGCCGACGCCTACGCCGAGATCGAGACCTCACGCTCCAGAGCCGCCGCCGCCCAGTAGACCCGCCGTGCTGTCGAGGAGGGCGGCCGGTCGGGCCCGTGCCGGACACTGGTCGCTCCCGGCCCGGGTACTGGCCAGGGTTCGACACTGGCTCGACCGGCCCGTAGTCCCGGGATCGTGATCGGTGGACGCCGACCGGCTTCCATTGCGGCGAAGGAGCTGACAAGGGTGGAGCCTGTTGGCGAGGACGGGCCGGACGTGACGGGGAATCCGTTGGCGCCACCGCTTTGCGGACGCACCCGGGAACAGGAAGAGCTCGATCGGCTGTTGCTCGACCTGCGCCGCGGACACAGCCGCGTACTGGTCCTGCGCGGGGAGTCCGGCGTCGGCAAGACCGCCCTGCTCACCTATCCGGCGGGTCGCGCCCGGCGGGTCGCGTCGTCCGCACGGTCGGGGTGGAGACCGAATCCGAGATCGCGCACTCGGCTCTCCAGCAGATGTGCGCTTCGCTGCTGAGCCATCTGGACCGGTTGCCGGCGGCGCAGCGAGCCGCTCTGGCGACGGCGCTGGGGCTGGAGCTGGAGCTGGAGCTCGGACCGGGCGATGGCGAATCACCCGGCTGTCTGCTGACCGGACTGGCCGTGCCGGGCCTGTTCGCCGAAGCCGCCGCTGTCGAGCCGCTGGTCCGTGTCGCGGACGACGCGCAGTGGATCGACGGGATCTCCGCGGCCGTCAGGTGGACGGGCTCCGCGACGACGACGCCCGGGCGTTGCTCGACTCGGTGCTGCCCGGTCCGGTGCACCCCCGCGTGCGGGACGCGATCGTCGCCGAAGCACGCGGCAACCCGCCGGCGCTGATGGAGCTGCCGCGCGGTGAGAGCGAAATCAGGAAGGGGTAGGGGGGACATGGCTGGGTTGCAGCGATGGGGCGTCACCACGACGATGGTGGGCCGCGAGGACGAGCAGGCGGAGCTCGTGGCGTTCGTGAAGTCCGCCACGGGCCAGGCTCTCGTCCTGCGGGGGGAGGCGGGGGTCGGCAAGAGTTCGTTGTTGAGCCACGCCGCCGCGCTGGCGGAGCAGGAGGGCCACGCGGTCATCCGGGCCGCCGGCGTCGAGGCGGAGTCCGCGCTGCCCTATGCCGGGCTGCATCAGTTCCTCCACCCGCTGCTCGCCGACGTCGCACGGTTGGATGACGGGACCCGGGCGGTGTTCGACGCCGTGTTCGGCGCAATGCAGGGCGATCCGCCCATGGTCATGACGCTCGGCATCGCCGTGCTCGGCCTGCTGGCGCTCGGCGCCGCACAACGGCCGCTGCTGCTGGTCCTCGACGACGGGCAATGGCTGGACGACGCCAGCGCCGACGTCTGCGGCTTCGTGGGCCGACGCCTGGCCGGCAGCCCGGTGAAGCTGCTGGTCGCGGTCCGCACCGACCTCACGTCGCGCTTCGACACCGCCGCACTGCCCGAACTGCCGGTCGCCGCCCTGGCCGACGAGGACGCGGCCCGTCTGCTGGACCACCGGTACCCGGAGCTGGGCCGACAGGTCCGCCGAACCGTTCTGGAGCAGGCCCAGGGCAATCCGCTGGCCCTGCTGGAGCTGCCCGCCCACTTCGCCGCCCGGTCGGGCGGCCTCCCGGCCGAAGAACTCATCGGCCGGGACGGCGTGCCCCTGCCCCGGCGGCTGCAACGGCTGTTCGGCACCCGCATCGCAGCCCTCGACGAGCGGGTGCGGACCGAGCTGCTGATGGGCGCGCTCGACGGCGCCGGGACCCCGAGCGGCACCGACGCCGTCCCCGGCACCCGTTACGGCATGCGCGACGCCGACGCGGCAGTGGCCGCCGGACTGCTGGACATCGAAGTGGTCACCGGTGATTTCGTCTTCCGGCACCCGCTGGTGCGTTCCGCCGTCGTGCAGATGGCCACTCCCAACCAGCGCCGCGCCGCGCACCTGGCGCTGGCACAGGTCCACCGGGAGAACCTCGAACGCCGGGCGACGCACCTGGCGGCGGCCACGGTCGATCCGGACGAGGACGTCGCCGGCGTCCTGGAGGCGGCGGCCGAGTCGGCGACCCGGCGCGGCGGCGCACTCGCCGCCGTGGCCTGGCTGACCCGGGCCGCCGAGCTCAGCGAGAACCACGCCGGCCGCTCCCGGCGGCTGGCCGACGCGGCCTTCGTCGCCGCTCACGCCGCCCGCCTCGGCCAGGCGCACCGGCTGGTCCAGGCGCACCTCGCGCCCGGTTCGACGGAGTCGACGGCCTCGGTGCTGGCGGCCGGCTACCAGGCGCTCTACCAGGACGGGGACGTGCGCTCCACCCACCGACAGGTCTCGGCCGCGATCGAGAAGCTGCGGGACGCCCGGACGGCCTCCGGCTCGGCCGAGCCGGAGGAGGTCCTCACCCGGCTGGTGATCCTGCTCCTGGCGATCAGTCAGTACAACGGGGACCGCGCGACCTGGGAGAGCACCCACGAACTCCTCGTCTCCATGGGCGACCTCGTCACCGAACGCGTCCGCCTCTACAGCGGCACCTGGAGCGACGTGACCAGGCACGGAGCCGACTGGGCCGAGCCGGTACGACAGGCCGCCGCGAACCTGCCGGATCTGGAACCCTGGGACGTCAGCCGGCACGCCACGGCCGCGTACCACCTCGACATCCTGAGCCACTACCGCCCCCACCTCCAGCGGGTGGTGGACCGCGAGCTGGAGACCGGGGCCATGGCCACCGGCATGGTCATGCTGCACCAGATCATGCTCGACCAGATGGCGGTCGGCGAATGGGCCGAGGCCGAGGAGACCGGGCAGCGCGGCCTGGCCCTGGCCACCGAGCGCGGCCACCACCTGTTCGCCGCCCAGAGCCGCGCGTACCTGGCCCAGCTCGCGGCGCTGCGCGGACAGGTCGGGCGGGCGCGGGACCTCCAGGCCGAGGCGGACGCCTGGGCCCGCCCGCGCGGCCTGGGCTTCCTGACCCAGATAGCCGACTCCGCCGGCGCGACCGCCGCGCTGAGCTCCGGCGACTACGAGACCGCGTACCTCTACGCCATCGGCATCACCCAGCCGGGCACCTTCCGGCCCTACGCGTACCAGGCCTCGCGCACCCTGCTCGATCTCGTCGAGGCCGCCCAGCACACCGGACGCGTCGAGCAGGCCCGGGCGCACGCCCTCGCCGCCCGCGACGCCGGTCTGCCGTCCGTGTCGCCCCGCCTGGGACTGATCACCTACGGCGCGCTGGCGATGACCGCCGAGAACGAGCGGGAGGCCGTCGAGATGTTCGGGCGGGCCGAATCCCACCCGGACGCCGCCCGCTTCCCGTTCGAGCTGGCCCGGATCCGGCTGGCGCACGGCATCCGGGTGCGCCACGTCCAGGGCCTGGCGGCGGCGCGGCAGTACCTGATCCCGGCGGCCGAGGCGTTCGAGCGGCTGGGCGCGGCCGGCTGGGCCGAGCGGGCCCGGGCCGAACTGCGCGCCACCGGGGCCCCGCCCCGCGCCTCGACGCTGAAGCCGGCCTCGCTGACCTGGCAGGAACGCCGCATCGCCGACCTGGCCGCCGGCGGCCTGACGAACAAGGAGATCGGCGAGCGGATGCACCTGTCGCCGCGTACCGTCAGCTCGCACCTGTACCGCGTCTTCCCCAAGCTGGGCATCACGGCCCGGGCGGCGCTGCGCGACGCGCTGAGCCGGACCGACGCGCTGAGCCGGACCGACGTGGCGCAGGTCTGATGCCTGCGCTCAGTCCCGTGCGACCACGGCCTCGATGCCGTTGGCGGCCAGCCAGACGAGGACGTGGTCGGCGACCGAACGCCAGCCGCTGTCGAACACCAGGGAGTGCCCTCGGTCGGCGAACTGCTTCAGATCCGTCACGGCGCAGGAGTCGCCGTAGAGCTTGTAGACGGAGCGGGTCACGCCGTCCGGGACCATCCGGTCCTCCTGGCCGGACACGAGCAGGAGCGGCCCGCGCGCCGAGTTGGCCGTGTCCACGACGATGTCGGCCGGCCCGGCGGCGGTGCGATCGAGCCCGAGGTCCCCGAGCAGCCGGAGCGGGGCCGGGACGGCGTACCGGTCGAAGAGCTTCTCGGCCTCCTCCTCGCCGACCGCGTTGGCGACGACGTGTCGGAACCGGGTCCGGGGCAGCGGCTCGAAGCCCGGGTGCCGGGTCGAGCCGGCCGGCATCAGCGACCACGGCCGGGGTCTGCCGTCGTCCAGCGGCACACCGCCGGCCGGCACCGGCGCGAGGGCCACGGCGGCGCGGCCGAGGCCAGTGCCGAGGAGGTGCTGGGAGATGAGGCCGCCGGCCGAATGCCCGATGAGGACCGGCGGGTCGTCGAAGGTACGCACGATCTTCTCGTAGTGGGCCGTGAGCGCGGCGAGCCCGAGGTCGCGCAGCGGGCCGGGATCGCGGCGGACCTGGCCGGCGGTGGGGGCTTCGCCGGGCCAGCCCGGGACGCACACCGCGTAACCGTGCGCGGTGAACCGTTCGGCCCAGCCCTCCCAGGAGGACATGTGGAACCACGCACCGTGGATGAGGACGACGGGGGTTTGCTTCACGGCCAGACCTTCCGATTGCACACACGACGATCCGCCGGCATCGCGGCGCTCCTTCGAGGATCACCAAGCGGTAGGACGGCGGAAACAGTCGAATGACTGAATCTGGCGGCCCGGCAGACCCTTGGTACGTCTGCGATCGTCTTCGTGCGTCTCGACGTCATGTGACCGATGCGTCGGGCCGGTGGCCGAAGAACAGTGGAGGCATCAGCGGGTCTCCAGGAAGGATCAGACATGATCAACAGGCGTACCTTCACCAAAGCGGTCGGTCTCGGCGTGGGCGCCACGGCTGCGTCGGTCGGCGCGGCATCGAACGCGCCTGCCGCCTTCGCGGCCGGTTCCGACCGGCCCGGCCGCCCGGCCCCGGTCATCCCGGCCATCGCCCCGGGCACCCACACCACGTTCACCGACCTGAAGCGGGTCCAGGCCGGCGTGCTCGACATCGGCTACGCCGAGGCCGGACCCAAGCACGGGCCCGTGGTCATCTGCCTGCACGGCTGGCCCTACGACATCCACAGCTATGTCGACGTGGCGCCGCTGCTGGCGGACGCCGGCTACCGGGTGATCGTGCCGTACCTGCGGGGCCACGGCACCACGACCTTCCTGTCGCCGACGACCGTCCGCACCGGGCAGCAGTCCGCGATCGCCCTCGACATCGTCGCCCTGATGGACGCCCTGAAGATCCACGAGGCGGTGCTGGCAGGCTTCGACTGGGGCTCGCGGGCCGCCGGCACCATCGCGGCGCTGTGGCCGGAGCGGGTCAAAGCCTTGGTGGCGGTGAGCGGTTACCTCATCGTCAACATCCCTTCGCAGAAGAACCCGCTGCCGCCGAAGGCCGAGCACACCTGGTGGTACCAGTACTACTTCGCCACCGACCGCGGCCGCGTCGCCATGGAGACCAAGCAGAACCGGCACGACCTGTGCCGGCTGGTGTGGGACGAGGTGTCCCCGACCTGGAAGTTCGACGACGCCACCTTCGAGCGCACCGCCGCGGCGTTCGAGAACCCCGACTACGCCGCCATCGTGATCCACAACTACCGCTGGCGCCTGGGCCTGGCCGACGGCGAACGCCGCTACGACCGCTACGAGCAGCTGCTCGCGGCCCGGCCGGCCATCACCGTGCCGACCATCGCCCTGGACCCCGCCCTCGACCCGTTCCTGGCCACGACCGACGGCACCGGGTACCGGAAGTTCTTCACCGGCCGGTACGAGCACCGCGTGCTCACCGGCATCGGCCACAACGCGCCGCAGGAGGCGCCGACGGCGTTCGCCCAGGCCGTGGTGGACGCCGACCATCTGTGACCCACAAGCGTGTCGACCACATGGAGGTACGAACGTGAGTGATCCCAGTCCCAGCACGCACGAACAGGCGGCGGAAATCCGCGAGGCCCGATTCGGCGCGCTCCCGGAACGTGTCCCCTTCGAGGACATGGTCGAGGAGAAGGCGGTGCTGCCGGCATACCAGGCGGTGGACGCCCATGACCCCGACGCGTCAGCGGTCAGGTTCTCCTGCCTGGCAGCGGATCTGGGCCTCTGAGCACAGCGGGTCAGGCATGACGCGGCACTGGCAACACGGCATTCGGGTCCGCCCCCCCACCGGGGGACGGACCCGAACTTGCCGTGCCCCGGCCTCAGGCCGGCTGAGCCGCAGCCCGGCGTACCGTCCGGGTCGGCACGCCGGCCTGGACGATGAGGAAGATCCCGCCGCCGGTGTGGAGACGGCCGCGGCGGCGACCAGGGGAACACTCGCCGCGACGACGGTCAGGAACCGTCGTTTCATGATCTCTCCTCGGAATCGGGGGTGACGTCATCACTGCGGCCGCAGCGTCGATGACGGTGCATCAGTCACATGACGCCCAGTCGGCGAGGCCGCCCGGAGGCCCGGAAGGGCCGGAAGCGTGAAGTCACATGACCGATGCGTCGGGAACGGGCCGAGGGCGACAGTGGGGACCGCTGGATCCACCGCACTGTTCGAATCCCTTGGAGTGTTTCCATGTTCAGCATCGAGAACGGCCGCCTGCGCCGCTTCATCGCCGGTGCCGCCGCCGTCGTCGGCGCGTTCGCCGTCGTCGGCACCGCGAACGCCGCGACCCAGGACTCGGCCACCGACCGGGCCCCGAAGCCGACCGTCGTCCTGGAGCACGGCGCGTTCGCCGACGGCTCCAGCTGGGACGGCGTCATCGCCAAGCTGCGCCGCGACGGCTACCCGGTGGTGGCCGCCGCCAACCCGTTGCGCGGCCCGGCCTCCGACGCCGCCGCGCTGCGCAGCCTCGTCGACCACATCAAGGGCCCCGTCGTCCTGGTCGGCCACTCCTACGGCGGCTCGGTCATCAGCGAGGCCGCCGTCGGTGAGCCGCGGGTCAAGGCCCTCGTCTACGTCGCCGCGTTCCTGCCCGCGCCGGGCGAGTCCGCGCTGCAGCTGACCAACCGGTTCCCCGGCTCCACCCTGCCCGGCACGCTGGACCCGGTGCCGTTCACCAACGCCGACGGCAGCACCGGCACCGACCTGTACATCCAGCAGGACAGGTTCCGGGCGCAGTTCGCCGCCGACGTCCCGGCCGACCTGGCCGCGCAGGCGGCCGCGTCGCAGCGGCCGATCGCACAGGCCGCGCTGACGGAGAAGGCCACCGCCGCCGCCTGGCAGACCGTACCCAGCTGGGACATCGTCACGACCGAGGACCTCAATATCCCGGCCGCCGCGCAGCGGTTCATGGCCGAGCGCGCCCACGCCCACACCACCGAGGTGGCCGCGTCCCACTCCGTCGCGGTGTCCCACCCCGGCCTGGTGGCCGGCGTCATCGAGAAGGCTGCCCATGCCACCCGCTGATCCGGTGGCACACCTCCGCCACCGAGAGCCGGGAGGACGGATCCGGTCCACGCCCTCCACCCTCCCGGCTCGTCCCTCTCCGCGAGAGATCCGGCCTCCGAGAGAGGCGGCGCGCCCTGGACGCCTTCCGCCGCGACGAGCTGACGGTCGAAGAGGGGACGCGCTGGCTCGTCGTCGCCGCCCAGGTTGCGTGGGAGACCTGGGACGACGGGCGCCGAGGCGTTCGCCGAACGCACCCGCCGTGAACTCGCCGAGTGCGGGGTCTCGGTGTCACCGCCTGCCACGCAACGGACGGTCGAGCTGACGGAGCAGGAGAGCCGGATCGCCAGGCGCGCACGGGACGGCCGTTCGAACGCTGAGATCGGCGCCGAGCTCTTCCTCGGTGCCCGTACGGTCGAGTGGCACCTGCGCAAGGTGTTCACCGAACTCGGCATCAGCTCACGACGGGAGTTGCGCACCGTGCTGCCGTAGCCGTCCCACGGGCCCGTCGGACAACTGCGGTCACCGGCCGGACAGGGCGCCGTCGATCTCGCGGCGGGAGGAGATCCCCAGCTTGGCGAAGACCTTGCGCAGGTGCCACTCGACCGTGCGAGGGCTGAGGAACAACTGCGCGCCGATCTCCGCGTTCGGGTGCCCGGTCGCCGCGAGCCGGGCGATCTGTGCCTCCTGCGGGGTCAGGACCGGCGCGCCGGGGGTCCGCTTGCGGGCGGTCTCACCGGTGGCGAGCAACTCCCGCCGGGCCCGTTCCGCGAACGCCTCCATGCCCATCGCCGCAGCCGCCTCGTGCGCCGCGCGCAGTTCCGAACGGGCCTGTGCGCGCCGGTTCTGGCGGCGCAGCCATTCGCCGAACAGCAACCGGGCCCGAGCCTCGAACACGCCGAGCCCGCCTCGGCCGAAGTGGTCCACGGCCTCGCGGTAGCGGTCCTCGGCCTGCTCGGGTGCCCCGGTCAGGGCATCGGCGACCGCCTGCGCGCCGAGGGCCCAGGGCGTGCCGGCCCGGCTCCAGTCGGCCAGCCGCTCGCGCGCCCGGGCCGCCGCGGCCGGATCGCCGGCCCGGGCCGCCGCCTCGACCAGCTCGCTGCACGTCCAGAAGTGCACCACGAGGTCCTTGTGCTCTCCGCCGCGCAGCGCCGCTTCCATGGCGAGCGGATAGTTGCCCAGGCCGTTGTGGAGCACGGCCCTCGCGCACGCGGCTACGCCGACGAGTCGGCCCAGGCCGCGCTGCTCGCCTTCGTGTTCCATCGCCTCGATCGCTTCCAGGGCCGGTCGTTCCCGTCCCTGGTACGCGCTGATCAAGGCCGCCGTGGCCGTGCGCGTCACCGAGCCGGTGTCCTTCTCCAGGGCCGCGGCCTCGGCCAGCAGGTCGCCCGCTTGGGAGAAACGCCCCGCGAAGCCCAGCGCGGACGCCTGGTAGGGCAACGCCGTCGAGAGGAGCGACAGGGTTCCCGTCCGGCGGGCGAAGCGGACCGCCCGGTCGCCGATGTCCAGCCAGACCTGGAGGTCGCCCAGCTCCGCGGCGGCGTTCGCGGCCGCCCACAGGACGGACGGGTCCTCCTCGTCGGTGAGGGAGCGCAGCGCCCGCACCAACTGCGGGAAGGCGGCGGCCGGCCCGTCCACGCTCCGGGCGACCAGGGCCCTGAGGAAGACTTCCCCCGGCTCGTCGCCGGGCGGCAGGTCGCGAGCGGCCTCGGCGACCCGGCGCAGTGCGCCTTCGTCGTACCGGCCGGCCCAGATGGCCGCGTCGAACGCCGCGAGGCAGGTCTCCCGCGCGAGGGCCGGGTCGAGGTCCCTGAGCCGGCCCACCGCGTCGAGCAGCGGCTGCACCGCGCCCCTCCCCGAGTCGGTCATGGCCGACGCCTTGGCCCGCAGCCGGCTGGCGTGGGCCTGCTGGAGCCGGTCCAGCGGCCCCAGTTCGGCGGCGGCGAGCAGGTCGGGAACCCGGGCCGGCACGCCCGCGGCGAGATGGGCCGCTGCGGCCGCCAGCGCGCGCCGGGCCCGCTCGTCCGGGTCGGGGGTGAGCGCGGCGGCACGTTCCAGGAAGGCCGCGGCCGCTGCCCGGCCACCGCGCGCCAGGGCCCGGTCGGCGGAGCACTCCAGTGCGGCGGCGACCTGCTCGTCCGGCCCGACCGCGGCGTGGGCCTGGTGCCAGGCCCGCCGGTCGGGGTCGCGCTCGGCGTCGGTGGCCTCGGCCAGGGCGCGGTGCGCCGCGCGCAGGGTGGCGGCATCCGCGCCGCGCCAGACGGCCGAACGCACCAACGGGTGCCGGAACCGCACCGGGGCTCCCAGGGTGATCAGGTCGGCGGCCTCGGCCGGTGCCGCGGCGTCGACCCCGATGCCCATCAGGCGCAGAGCGTGCCACAACAGCGGGCCGTCGCCGACCGGTTCGACCGCCGCAACCAACAGCAGGGCGCGAGTGTCGGCCGGCAGCGCGTCGACACGCCGACGGAAGCCTTCCTCGATCCGGGTCGCCAGCGGGCCGGCGCCGGGGCCTCCGAAGCCGAACGCCAGCTCCGCCGGCGACAGGCCCCGGGGCAGCTCCAGCAAGGCGAGCGGGTTCCCGCCGGTCTCGGCGACGATCCGGTCCCGCACGCGGGCGTCGACCGGCCCCGGCAGGGCGCTGTCGAGCAGCGTCCGGGCGTCGGCGTCGGCCAGCCCGCGCAGGGCGAGCTCCGGCAGACCGGCGAAGCCCTCCTCCGGCCTCCCGCCGGTGGTCCGCTCGGCGAACACCAGCGCCACCGATTCGGCGTCCAGCCGCCGCCCGACGAACGCCAGGATCCGCTGGGACATCAGGTCCAGCCACTGCGCGTCGTCGACCAGGCACACCAGCGGGGACCGGGCCGCCGCCTCGGCGAAGAGACCGAGGACCGCGATCCCGACCAGCAGCATCTCCGGCGCCTTCCCCGCGCTCAGACCGAACGCGATCCTCAGCGCGTCCCGCTGCACCGCCGGCAGCCGGTCGAGCCTCGGCAGCAGCGGGGCGCACAGCTGCTGCAGGGCGGAGTAGGCGAACTCGGACTCGGCTTCGACGCCGGCCGCGCGGATGGTCTGCCACTGCCCCGCCCGCCCGGCCAGATGGTCGAGCAGCGCCGACTTGCCGACGCCCGCCTCACCCCGCAGCACCAGCACCCGGCTGCGCCCGTCACGCACCTCACGCAGCAGGCGGTCCAGCGCCTCCAACTCCCGGGTACGCCCGAGTAGCTGGTGGTTCGCGGGCTGCGGCATGGCACCTCCGGGACGAGTTCCTCCCGGAGGAGCTCCACCCATCCTACGAACACCGGGACCCGCTGAGCTGCGCGGATCCGGTCACCCCCGGCCGCCCTCGCCGACCCGGTGCCGGACGGCCGGTGCCACCGGCCCGGGGGCGGTCGCCCCCGGGCCGGTGGCACGGGTGGTCAGCGTCCGGGGGCCCGGAGGGTGACCTCCTGGAGGAACCACTCGTTGCCGTCGGGGTCTGCGAAGCGGGCGAAGGTGCCGTAGCTGGGCCGTCCCGGGGCGACGCCCGGCACCCGGTGGGTCCCGTCGGCGTGGTGGAAGACACCGGTCTCGTCGTGGAACGGGCCGTCGATGTCGACTCCGCGCCCCGCGAGTTCCTTGACCGCCCGCTCGATGTCGGTCACGACCAAGTGCAGTCCCCGGGCGAAGCCCACGGGGAGCGCGGTCAGTCCCTCCCCGAAGACGACCGAGCAGGCGGAGCCGGGCGGGGTGGCCTGGACGATCCGGTAACCCTCGTCGACCGGGAAGTCCGCGTCGAGGCGGAAGCCGAGCGTGTCGACGTAGAACTCCTTGGCGATGTCGACGTCGGAGACGGGCAGGACGATGACTTCGAGCTTCAGCTCCACGGGGGTGTTCCCGCTTTCAGGAGGAGGGGTGGTGGACTGCCGTGCGCTGCGGTCGCGGGAGGTCCCTGCTACCTCAGCGACCGGAAGGCGGTGCGGAGTTCTTCGGCCAGGAGCTGCGGCTGCTCCCAGGCGGCGAAGTGGCCGCCCTTGTCGACCTCGTTCCAGTGGATGATGTTGCCGAAGGTCCGCTCGCCCCAGCTGCGCGGCGCGGCGTAGATCTCGGCGGGAAAGACCGTCACCGCGACCGGCAACTTCGGGATGGACACCGCGTTGAACGGTCCGCCGCCGGCCTGGGTGCCCTCCCAGTACAGCCGGGACGACGACGCACCGGTGCCGGTCAGCCAGTACAGCGAGATCGCGTCGAGCATCTCGTCGTAGGTGAGGACCTTCTCGGGCACGCCGGCCGAGTCCGTCCACTCCGCGAACTTGTCGTAGTAGTAGGAGGCCATGCCGACCGGGGAGTCGGTGAGGGAGTAGGCGATCGTCTGCGGGCTCCGGTTCATCATCGCCGCGTAGCCGAAGCCGTCGCGGTAGAAGTGCAGCAGCCGCTCGTACGCCCGCTTCTCCTCGGCCGGCAGGTTGGCGGGGGTCGGGTCGAAGTTGCGCAGCCGGCGCAGGATGTCGTCCGGCACGGTCCCCGGCATGTTGACGTGGATGCCGAGCAGCCCCTTCGGCTGCTGGACGGCGAGCACCTCGGAGAGGATCGCACCGTGGTCGCCGCCCTGCGAGACGTACTCCGGGTACCCGAGGCGCCTCATCAGCTCGTGGAAGGCGGGCGCGATGCGGGCGAAGTTCCACCCGGGCCTGGTCGGGTTACCCGAGAAGCCGTAGCCGGGCAGGGTCGGCAGCACCAGGTGGAAGGCGTCCTCGGCGCGGCCGCCGTGCGCGGTGGGGTCGGTCAACGGGTCGATGACCTTCAGCAGTTCGACGATCGACCCGGGCCAGCCGTGGGTCATCAGCATCGGCATGGCCCCGGCGTGCGGGGAGCGGATGTGAGCGAACTGGATGTCCAGTCCGTCGATCTCCGTGATGTACTGCGGCAGTTCGTTGAGGCGCCGCTCCAGCTTGCGCCAGTCGTACCGGGTGCCCCAGTACTCCATCAGCGGCCGCACCTTCGCCAACTGCGCGCCCTGGCTGCGGTCGTCGACCGTCTCCCGGTCGGGCCACCGGGTCGCGCGGATGCGCCGCCGCAGGTCGTCGAGGTCTGCCTGCGAGACCTTGATACGGAACGGGCGGATCCCTGCTCCCGACCGCGGTGCCCAGCCCGGCGTCGTCCCGGCGTCTGCCGATGCCGTCCCTCGGCCGGTGGCCGACTGGGCCGGGGCGGACAGGCCGACCTGGCCGGTGACGACACCGGCCGCCGCGAGACCGAGGAAACGGCGTCGACCGGTGGTGGGCCGGTTCGTGCTTTCGTGCGCTGCCATCGAGGACTCCTTGTGTCGGAACGGGATGTGAGGTGGTCCGCCCGCCGTCGGGCCGGAGGCACCTGACGGCATGGCTCGCCGGCCGGCTGTCCTGGCAGGTGGACACCGCTGACGGTGCGGGGCATCCGGATGCACACCTGGGGCGGCCGGAGCGAAACAGCGGGAGACTCGGCCCGCGTTGACGCGTTGGGTGACCGTCCGCCCGTCCGCCCGTCCGCCCGTCCGACCGCCGAACACCAGGCGGTCGGCTGACTGCGGCCTGTACAGGACGGCGGGGCAAGGGGTGCCGGGTGACGGACGGACCCGGTGTGCGTCTCGGGGCCGGCAGCGGACGACGGCCCGCTTGCACTGCCCCGGGGCATCATCCGTCTACCCGGCACCCCTCAGGACAGGGGCTTCGAGACCTCCGTGCGGAGAGGTCACCGAAGGCCGTACTGCCCTGGTCCGGGTGGCGTCAGGCCGGGACCACCCGGTAGCTCAGCACCGGCCACGGCAGGTTGGACTGGGCCAGCGAGCCGGTGGCCCACGGGTTGGCGCCGGTGCAGCCCGCGCCGGAGTACAGCACCACGGACGCGGAGCCGGAGGCGACCTGGACCGATCGGGCGGGCGCCGGCAGCGTGTGGCACGTGCCGAAGTCGTCGAGGTCGACCGCGGTCACCGCGCCGCTCCCGCCGGTGCCTGAGTAGAGGTGGGCGCCCGGCTGCAACGGAGGCCAGCCGGCAGCGTGTGCCGATCCGGCACCGAGGCCCATCACGGCCGCGACGACGGTCGCCGTGGCGGCCGAGCCGCGGAGCATGGCCTTGGGTGTGAACATGTGAACCACCTTTCCGTGTGTGTGATGGTGTTGCTGGAGGGTGCTGTTGGAAGGATCAGGCCCGGTTCTCCGCCCGGAACATCCAGCTCTGCTTCTCCAGTTCGGCGATCAGCCCGATCAGCAGATCCTCGGTGACGGCGTCCGCCTCGCCGGTCGCGCCGATGCGCTCGCGCAGTCGGCGGATGTCCCTTCGGGGCGGGCGGGCGTTCTCCATCATTGGCTCCGCACCGCCGTTCGACATCGGTCATTTGACGGCACGTCCGTTTTACCGTCGACTTCTCCCCAGTGGCCGGGGCAGCAGCTACCGACCCGCTTCGCCATGCGGCCGTCGCAGCCGTACTGACGGTCCTGAGCATGGTCTACGTACTGGCCGGCCGTGCGCCCGCACGAGGAACCCGCCTCAGGCGGCTCTTCGTGGTGCAGCACGACGGCTCCCGGATCCCCGGCCCCCTGTCCACGACGGCCTTCCTCATGCTGACCACCGGCTTCGTGGCCTGGGTCATGACCGACACCCGGAAAACCGGGAACGCACTGGTCGACGTACCGAGCCTCTGCATCGTGATCCTGCCGGCCCTCACGCTCCTGCTGCTCGTCCCGTTCAGCGTCGCCGGCACGGTGTTCAACGCGGGCAATGCCCATCCGGCCCTGCAACCGCTCGCCGTACCGTTCATCGCCGTGGCCGCAGTGTTCGTCGACGGTGTCATTGCCACTCCTGAGGCCCGCAAGGACCCGCTCGCCATCACCGGTCCGGCCGTGGTCGTCGCCCTCAGCGGCGTCGGGCTGTACGTGCTGCAAGACAGGGGACACGGCCTCACCCGTGATCCGGCGGACCATGACGGTGGCCGAGCGGACGCGGGGGATGGGGCCGGCGACCAGCCCATTCAAGGGTCGCATTGAGAAAGTTAATGTCTTCACGTTGCCATCTTGAGAAAATCAAGGTACAAATGAATGGCGGGCCCGTCGTCGAGAGCAAGGGAGCCAAGGATGGACTGGCAGGAGCTGACCGACCTGACGCAGGGACAGCCGTTCGTGGTCGAGCGGGTCCGGCTCGTCGGCAGCGGCGTAGCACTCGAAGGGGAGTTCGAGCCGCCGCAGCTGGCCCAACTGGGCATCGACGACCAGGTGTTCGTCGCCGCGTTCGTCCGGTCGCACGGTTCGATCAAGGAGATGGAGCGGACCTTCGGGGTCAGCTATCCGACGGTCAAGTCCCGGCTGAACCGGATCGCCGAGCAACTCAGCTTCGTCGACACCGACCCGGCGCCCACCGGTGCCGCCGACGTCGTCGACCGCCTGCAGCGGGGCGAGATCACCGCCCAGGAGGCGCTGGCCGAGCTGGAGGGGACCCGGTGATCCCGCAGCTGGTGACGGTGGACCGGGGCCGCCCCGGCGGCCGGCGGCGGCGGTTGTACGTCCCCGTGCTTCCGATTCTGCTGCTCCTGTCGCCACTGTTGCTGCTCGCCGTACTGGCCGGACTGGTCTTCTGCCTCGTCATCAGGGTGAGCCCGGGGGGCGCGCTGCTCCGCACCGGGCAGATGCTGTGGACGCTGCCAGGCTCCCGGTTCGAGATGGAGCAGGGCGACACGGCCGTACGGGTAAGCATCAGGTAATCAGAGGGGAAGGACAACGATGAACGAGCAGCGCCGTCAGATTCTGCAGATGCTGGCCGAAGGCAGGATCACCGCGGACGAGGCCGAGCGGCTGATCGACGCCCTCGACCGGGACCAGTCCGACTCCGCGCAGGGCACCGAGGTGTCCCGCCCGAAGTCCCGGCCCAAGTACCTGCGCGTAGTCGTGCACTCGTTGGACGACGCCAACGGCGACGGGGCGAGCCGGATCAACATCCGCATCCCGTTGCAGCTGCTGCGCGCCGGGGTCCGGCTCGCCAGCCTCCTGCCCCCGAAGGTGCTCGCCAGGGTGAACGAGGAGCTGAACAAGTCCGGGGTCCCGATCGACCTCACCGAGCTCAAGCCGCAGCACCTGGAGGACCTCGTCGAGCACCTCGACGACGTCACCGTCGACGTCGACGACCCCGACTCCAAGGTGCGGGTGTTCTGCGAGTAGCGCCGCCGCGGCACCGACCGCCCTCCCGGGCCTCGGGCCGGGCGGCCACTCGCACGATCTGGACTTCACCCGCGTCCGGCGGCAGCATTCCCCTCGGCGGGGCGGCGCCCGGCCCCGGACGCACCCGGATCCGCCCATAGATCCGGACGCCGGCACCGCCGCCCGACCCGTCGGCCCGCTCACACGCCGGGCAGACGCACCACACGCTCCACAGTTCCGAGCCCTCCGGGCTCCCGCCTGCGAACCGGGGACACCCCCGAGGCGTGCCCCCGCAGCCGGCACGGCACCACCGGCATCCGCCGCGCCCCACCCCGAAGCCCGCCTCCGGCCCATCCGCCCCCGGCCGCTTCCGCTCGCCCGTCAGCCCAGCCTTCGAAAGGAAGGACTCCATGAGTTCGCCTGTCATGCCCTCATCCGTTAATGGCGGCGCCCGGTCGTCCATCGCCGTCTCCGCCATCGGCCTGCGCAAGTCCTACGGCGACAAGACCGTGCTCGACGGCATCGACCTGCGCATCCCGACCGGCACCGTGTTCGCCCTGCTCGGGCCGAACGGCGCCGGCAAAACCACCGCCGTGAAGATCCTCTCGACGCTGATCACCGCCGACGGCGGGCAGGCGCAGGTCGGGGGCCACGACATCGCCACCGCACCGGGCGAGGTCCGTGCCGCGATCGGGGTGACCGGGCAGTTCTCCGCCGTCGACGGTCTGATCACGGGCGAGGAGAACATGCACCTCATGGCCGACCTGTGCCACCTGCCCAAGCAGGAGGGACGGCGGATCAGCGCCGAACTGCTCCAGCAGTTCGACCTGGTGGAGGCCGCGAAGCAGCCCGTCGCCGCCTACTCCGGCGGCATGAAGCGCCGCCTGGACATCGCCATGACGCTGATCGGCAGCCCGCGGATCATCTTCCTCGACGAGCCCACCACCGGCCTCGACCCGCGCAGCCGCCACAACATGTGGGGGATCATCCGCGAGCTGGTCTCCGACGGCGTCACCGTCTTCCTCACCACCCAGTACCTGGAGGAGGCCGACGAACTCGCCGACCGCATCGCGGTGCTGAACAACGGCAAGATCGCCGCCGAGGGCACCGCCGAAGAGCTGAAGCGGATCGTCCCGGGCGGACACGTCCGCCTGCGCTTCACCGACCCGGACGCCTACCGGGCCGCCACCATCGCCCTGCGCGAGTTCAGCCACGACGACGAGTCCCTCACCGTGCAGATCCCCAGCGACGGCAGCCAGCGCGAACTGCGCTCCATCCTCGACCGGCTGGACACCGTCGGCATCGAGGCGGACGAGCTGACCGTGCACACCCCCGACCTCGACGACGTCTTCTTCGCCCTCACCGGCGACACCGACGCGACCACCCAGACCACCAAGGAGACGGTCCGATGAGTTCCACGTCCCTCGTCGTCCGCGACTCGGCCACCATGCTGCGCCGCAACCTGCTGCATGTCCGGCGCTATCCGTCGATGACGCTGAACCTGCTCCTCACGCCGATCATGCTGTTACTGCTCTTCGTCTACATCTTCGGCGGTGTGATGAGCGCGGGCATCGGCGGCGACGGCGCCGGCCGCGCCACGTACATCGCCTACATCGTCCCGGGCCTGCTGATGATGACCATCGGCAGCACCGTCATCGGGGCGGCGATGTCCGTCTCCATCGACATGACCCAGGGCCTCATCGCACGCTTCCGCACGATGGCGATCTACCGGGGCTCCCTGCTCGTCGGGCACGTCCTCGGCAGCGTGCTGCAGTCGCTCGCCAGTGTGGTCCTCGTCGGCGCCGTCGCCGTCGCCATCGGCTTCCGGTCGCACGCCTCCCCGCTCAACTGGCTCGCCGCCTTCGGCCTGGTCACGCTGTTCGCCCTGGGCCTCACCTGGATCGCGGTCGGGATGGGCATGGCCAGCCCCAACCCCGAGGCGGCCAGCAACATGGCGATGCCGCTGATCCTCCTCCCGATCATCTCCAGCGCCTTCATCCCCGCCAACACGATGCCGGGCTGGTTCCAGCCGATCGCCGAGTACCAGCCGTTCACCCCGGCCATCGAGACCATGCGCGGCCTGCTGCTCGGCACCGAGATCGGCAACAACTGGTGGATCGCCCTCGCCTGGTGCGTGGGTCTGATCGTGCTCGGCTACCGCTGGTCGCGGGCGCTGTTCAACCGCGACCCGAAGTAACCGCGGGACGCCCGCACGGGCCCGCCTCCCGCAGTTCCTCGTGCCGAAGGGCGGCGCACGCCGGCATCACGCCGGTGCACGCCGCCCTTCGGCATGACCGTCAAGTCCTCGGGCCGGCGCGGGCGACCGCTCCGCGCGAACGCCTCGCCGGCCCGACGGTGGAGTGCGGGTCCGCGGTCACGCGTCCCAGGTGACCGGAAGGCTCTTCACCCCGTGGACGTCGGCGCTCCCCGGACGCAGGGGCACCTCGTCGGACGGCACGGCCAGGCGCAGGGTGGGGAAGCGGTTGACCAGTGCGGTGAAGCCGATCCGCAGCTCGATGCGGGCGAGTTGGCTGCCCAGGCACATGTGGACGCCGTGGCCGAAGGCCAGGTTCCCGCCGTCGTTCCTGCTCAGGTCGAGCGCGTGCGGGTCGGCGAACCGCTCGGGGTCGCGGTTGGCGGTGTTGTACGACAGGACCACCGTCGTGCCGGCCTCGATGGTCTGGCCGCCCAGCTCGACGTCCTCCAGCGCGGTCCGCATGAAGGTCTTGCCGACGCTCACGTACCGCAGTAGCTCCTCCACCGCGGAGTCGGCGAGTTCCGGGTCGGCGCGGAGCGCGGCCAGCTGTTCGGGGTTGCTCAGCAGCGCCCAGGTGCCCAGCGCCAGCACGTTGGTGGCGCTGTCGAGCCCGGCCGACAGCAGGACCAGACCGATCCCCCGCAGCTCCTCGTCGGTCAGATCGGTGTCCAGGAGGTCGCTGATCACGTCGCTGGCGGGGTTCTTCCGCTTGGCGGCCACCAGCTCCTCGATGTACCCGTGGACCGCGGCAACGGCCGCGATCAGGTCCTCGTCGCTGGTCTCCCCGCTGAGGAACAGGGCGATGTGGTCCTGGAAGCGGGCCCGGTCCTCGTACGGGACGCCCAGCAGCTCGCAGATCACGACGGCGGGAATGGGCTTGGCGTACGCGGCCACCAGGTCCACCGGCGGCCCGGCCTTCTCCATGGCGTCCAGGTGTTCGCCGACGATCTGCTCGACCCGCTCGGCGATCATGCGCATCCGCCGCACGGTGAACTTGCCCGCCAGCAGCTTCCGGTAGCGGCTGTGCAACGGGTCGTCCATGAGCAGGAATTCGCCGGGCGCGGCCGGGTCGACCTGGAAACCGCTGAGGTCGATGGTCGGGTGGAGCAACAGCTCCTTTCGCGCGCTGAATCGCTGGTCTTCCAGGACCGACCTGACCAGGTCGTATCCGGTGATGATCCAGCCGGGTTTCCCGCCGGGGAAGGTGAAATGGCTGATGGGGCCGTGATCGCGGGCTTCGATCAGTTCCGGCGGCGGATCGAAGGGGCAGCCGGGCCGGCGCTCCAACGGCATTGTCCTGATGGTGTGGACGGATTCACCCATAACCGTTCCTCGCTTCGAGGCAGTAGGATATTGGTACGGCCCGAAAGCTACGCCGCACCGAGAATCCCGGTCAATCTCCCGGAAGCAATTCACCGGTCTTTCCGGCGGGAAGGGCGGCGGAGCACCCCATTCCGCTTCCCGGCCGCCCGGTCCGGCCGGGAAGCGGACCGCGGGATTGGAAAGGCCCAGGGGACCGGAGGCCCGACAGGATCCTCTCGGGGAATTTCCCCGCTTCCGGGCAGCGGTACGCCTTTCACCCGGCGCGCGGCCCAGGACGGCGCGCCGCGGAAAGGAGCGCCCTCCTGTCGGCCGACCCACGACACGCCCGACCCGCGACACGCCCGGAGCGGGCGACGCGCGGACACCCCGGCGAGCCGGTTCCTGGCCGGCTCGGCCGGGGCCGCCGAACGTCTCACCCCGTTCTCTGCAGCTGGGGCTCGGCGTGCTCACCGGTCGCCTCTGCCGCCTCCAGCAGAATCCGAGCCACCCACGCCTCCACGTTGAGGCCCAGCCTGCTGGCCGTGGCCTGACAGAACTCAAGAAGATCCGCCGGCACCGACACCATGAGCGAGACGGTGTCCCTGCACGAGGACGCAACCGCCGAGTCGGCCTCCCGCGCCCCGTTCCGGTCGTTGTCGGCACCGCGTTCCAGCAGGCTCGCCCGCACCTCGCGGCGCAGCCGTTTCGCCGACCACGCCTGCTCTTCCGCCTTCAGGAGCCAGAAGTCCTGTTCGGGTTCCGCGAGGGCCGCCACTTCGGCATGGTGGGTGAAACTCAACCTGTCCCGCCGACGAGACATGGGAAAGCACCGGGCGACCCATGCATAATTCCGCAACGTTTGGTAGTCTAACGACGTCAGCTCGATCGCATCGTGATACCTTCCATTGAACGTGGCTTCGCCGTACACGAGCCAGTCCCCCATGCACCATGCCGATCCGGACATGATGTTGGACAGGTAGCTGCCGATTCCGACCCACTTTTCGAAGGCCATTCTCTTCGGAAGCAGTAGACCCCTTTTCGTGACGAACGCCGAGGTGTCGAAAGTGGCGCGCGAACTCGTCCCGCTCTTCGCCGCGCCCTTTCGAGCCCGACCGGACGGGTCCCCGTTGATCATGTGTCTCCTTAGGTAGCGCTTTCAGTGGGGGGTCACCTGCAGAGAGTTCGAACGCCTTGGAACTTAACATGACTGACCGCGGACACAATAGGCCGACCCAAAGGTGCACGAATTCACCGCACATGCGCGATCCGGGCTCACAACGGCTCCGGGGGCACCACCCGGCCCCTCGGACGTAGCGCGGGCGGCTCCGCGGCCGGGACGCGGGGCAAGTGCCGGAGGTACGGTGCTGCGGCCTGGTGCCCCGACCTGGTCACCGTCGGCCACCGCCGGACGGGACCGGTGCGACCGGCGAACCGAACGGGCGGCGGGAGGGCCGGTCGCCTTCGAACCGTGCCATGAGCTCAATTCCCCCGAACCCGCTCGGCATCGGGGAACGTCCCGGCGGCCGGCGCGCCCCGGGACCGCCGGCGTGACCGGCCCGGTGCGCGGCCCACGCCCGGCCCGGCGAAGGGCGCCGCCGCGATGGAGCGCAGCTCCCGAACCCGACGGCCGGAACCAGCCGCGACGGCGTGAAGGCCCGCGTCCCGACCGCAGCCCCTGTCGAGGCGGCCGGCGGTGAGCCCCTCCCTCCCCACGACGGAGCCGGCAGCGGCCCAGACGCCCTCCACGACCGGTCGATGTCCGGGCGAACCGGCCGACCTGGTTCCGGTTGACCAGCCCGGCCCGATCACGCCCTGGTCGCGGACCGCCGTGCCGTCGGCGACGCCGTCCCACGGCGGCCACCTCGACGCAACGTCACACCCCTGACCCTCGGCCGATGCGTTGTCACGCTCGCAGCAGCGGATCGAACGGTCAAGACCGCGTCAAAGCCGGACCGGGGCGGAGACCTCGAACCCATCCCCGCCCCACCCCTCCCGCCCCGCCCCGCCCCTCCCGCCACGCCCCTCCCACGACCCGCGCCGCGCGCTCTCCGCACGCCCGGCGCACACGCTGCGCCGCCCTGGCGAGGAACGGGCGAAACACAGGCGCGAGAGGGTCGGACTTTCAGATAATTGACCACCAGATCAGAAATCTCAGCATCTACGGGTTGACGCCTTAAGAAAATCAAGATACAAATCATATGGCCCACTAGTCATCGAGGGCAGGGGGCGGGATGAGCCGACAGGCACTGACGGGCCCGGCCCAGGCCGCTCCCGCGGTCCGGCGGGACCATCCGGCCCGCGCCGCCCTCGCGGCCCGAACCACCGCCAAAGCCCGCCTTCTGTCAACGCGTTCGCGCGGTCGCACAGTTCGATCACGGCGTGGAACGGACCTTCGGGGACGGGCCACCCGACGGTCGGAGCCGGCCGAGCCGGATCGGCGGACACTCGCCCCGACGTCACCGTCACGGTGGACGCGCGGCACCCGTCGAGCCGGTCAGCGCGGCGGACCCGACGGACGCGGGCCGGGCGAGGGCAACACGACCGTCCTGGTCAGAGTCAACCGAGTGTGAGGGGAACGAGCAGTCATGAACGAGCAACGCCGCCAGATCCTGGAGATGCTGGCCGAGGGCCGGATCGCCGCGGAGGAGGCCTCGCGCCTCATCGACGCCCTGGAACCGAAGTCGTCCCCCTCGCCGTCGCAGGCGGCGGCCGGCCCGAAGGCCGGCCCCAAGTACCTGCGCGTGGTGGTGGACGCGGCCCAAACCCCCGACGGCCAGGGGCCCACCAACGTCAACATCCGCATCCCGCTGCAGCTGCTGCGCGCCGGAGTCCGCCTCGCCGCCTTCCTGCCGCCGCAGGCACTCACCGCGGTCAACGAGGAGCTGAGCAGGTCGGGGGTGCCGATCAGTCTCGCCGAACTCGACCCGCAGCACCTCGACGCCCTCGTCGACCACCTCGACGAGGTCTCCGTCGACATCGACGACCCCGGCGCCAAGGTGCGGGTGTTCTGCGAGTGAGAACGAGCCGGGTCCGGCCGAGCTGACGCACCGTCACCATGGCGCAGCCCGGCGCCCGTCGACTCCGCCGGACCCGGACCCCCTCGGGGGCGCCTCGGACGGTTCCGCGTCCGAGGCAGGCGGCAGACAACAACGGGGAGAACAGCGAGGAGCATTCGATGCCAGGACAAGCGCCCACGATCCGCGTACGGGGCCTGGAGAAGTCCTACGAGGACCTGGCCGTGCTGCGCGGCGTGGACCTGGACGTGGCGCGGGGCGGCATCCTCGCCCTGCTCGGCTCCGACGGGTCGGGCAAGACCACGGTCGTGAAGATCCTCTCCACGCTGCTGGAGGCCGACGCGGGCACGGCCAGCGTCAACGGCTTCGACATCGCCACCCAGGCAGCCGGCGTGCGGCGGTCCATCGGCCTGAACGGGCGGTTCGCGGCCGCGGACGCGGTCCTCAGCGGGCGGGAGAACCTGGTGCGGATCGCCGGGCTGCGGCGGGTCGAGGACCCGGGCGGGCTCGCGGACGACCTCCTCGCCCGCCTCTCACTGACCGGTGCGGCCCCACACCGGGTGTCGACGTATTCGGAGGGCATGCGCCGCCGACTGGACATCGCGATGAGCCTCATCGGCGACCCGCCGGTCGTCCTCCTCGACGAGCCGACCGCCGGGCTCGATCCCGAGGCCCGGCAGGCGGTGTGGCGAGCCGTCAGGGAATCCGCCGGGCGGGGCGCGGCGGTGCTGCTCACGACGAAGTACCTGGACGAGGCCGAACGGCTCGCCGACCGGATCGCGATCCTCCACGAGGGCCGGATCGTCGCCAACGGCACCCTCACCGAGTTCAGGCGGCTGCTCCCGCCTCTCGGGTGCGTCCAGGCCGAGCCTCAGCAGCCGTGCCCGGAGGACCTCTTCCTCGCCGTCATCACCGAGGGCGACGAGGCCGCCGACGGCCACGGCTTCGGCACGGCGGTCCGGGAACACCCGTGACCGGCCGGTTCCACGGTGACGCCGTTCGCTCGTGATGGTCGTGCCGGTGGGCTTCCTCCCGGGCTTCCTCCCGGGCCTCCTCCCGGGCCTCCTCCCGGGCTTGCGCCCGAGGGCGGGAGCGCCGGCCCGGCGGACGGTCACCGGCCGGTGCCGCGCGGACAGGGCGCGAAGGGCACCCACCGGCCGGTGACCGCCGGTGTCAACACCGTCCGCGCCCTGCCCGCGCGGCCGGTCGGCACCGGCGGCCGGCCCGCTTCCGCCGCCGGTGCCCGGGCATCCTCGTCGTGGAACACGCCTTCGCGATGGCCGCCCAGCACCGCGGGGCCACCTGACCCGACGGGTCAGGCCACCTCGCCGCCCTGCGGATCGGCGCCGGGTGGCACGGCCGCCTCCCACTGGTCGCGCAGCGAGTCCTGGATGTCCGTCGCGTGCGACCAGCCGAGCAGGGCGTGGGCACGGCGCACGTCGACCTTGGTCCAGGCGCCCTGCCCTCCCGGGCCTCCCGATGCTTCCGCCGTCCGCATCCGGACCCGGTGCCGGGGAAGTCCGGCAGCCGTGATCACCATCCCGGCCACGGTGGCCACGTCGTGCACCACTCCCCGGCCGATGTTGATCACGCAACCGTTGACCGGTGCCGTGGCGGCCCGGACCACGGCGTCGGCGACGTCCCGGATGTCGACGAAGTCACGCCGGTCCGAGGTGAGCGCCAGGTCCAAGGAGGCTCCGGGAGGCAGTTGGCGGAGCCGCTCGATCAGGGAACCGAGGAAACTGGCGGCCGGGGCACCCGGCCCGCACACGTTGGTGATGCGGAGGACCACGGCGTCGTTCCGCCCCTGCGCGGCGGCCGCGAGGACGGACCTGGTGCCGATCAGTTTGGTCCGCCCGTACGGCGTCGACGGCCGTTCGGGATGGTGTTCGTCCGCGGCATCCCGCGAGGAGATCTCGCCGTACTCGTGGACGGTGCCGAGGTGCACCAGCCGGGTCCGCGGCGGTACCAGCCGGAGCAGCCGATCCACCAGGGCCGTGTGCGCGGCGACCATGTGCTCAGGCGTACCGCTCCAGCCGGCACCCGCCGCGTTGACCACGACGTCGCCGTCGGCGACGAGCTCGCCCAGCGCCCGGTCGTCGCCGCCGAGCAGGTCCGCCGTGAGCAGCCGGGCCCCCGGGGCCACCGGGCCCTCGTGCCGGGCCACGGCGGTCACCCGGGACGTCCCCGCGCGCAGCAGCGCCGCGCAGACGTGCCGGCCCAGGGAGCCGGTGCCGCCGATCACGACCGCCGAACGCCGGGGCGCTTCACGGTTCAAGGCGTACCGCCCGCCGGCTTTCCTCCCTCCGGCCGGCTCACTCCCCCCACCTCGCGAAGATCACCGGCTGCTCGCGGAACGGAAGCTGCTGCAGCGTCAGGTTCTCGAGGCCGAGGGTCTCCCGGATCGCGGCGGTCACACCGGGCCACCGGGGGTGTCCGAGCTCGTCGAAGGCGATGATGCTGCCCTTGGTGAGGTGGGGGCGGATCGCCTGGAGCACCTCACGGGTCGGCTCGTAGAGGTCGAGGTCGAAGAAGGCCATGCCGATGACCGTCTCCGGGTTCTCCTCCAGGTACTGCGGGACGGTCTCCCGGACGTCACCCTGGACCACGAAGGTCCGCTGGACGTGCGGGATCGGGTCGCCCGCCTCGTGTGCGGCGAGCACCTCGCGCAGGTGGTCCACCTCGTTCTCGGGGACCGCGAACCTGCCGACGGTCGCGCTCGGACTCACCTGGTCGATCTCGGAGACACCGGGGAACCCGGTGAAGGTGTCGAAGCCGATGATCCTGCGGAAGGAGTTGTACGGCTCGTGGAGGCCGCGCAGCGCGGCGAGGGTGGCGAGGTGGCGCCCGTGCAGCACACCGAACTCCATGATCACGCCGGGGATCCCGGGGAGCATCCGGTACAGCGCGTCCATCGTCAGCAGGTCGGCGAGCTGATGGCGCCGCAGGTAGACCGGGAGGTTGTCGATCAGGTACGCAGGCGGCATCGGCGTCTCCGTCAGCAGCTTCGTGAGCCGCTCCCGCACCTCCTTCTCCTGCGCCGACTCGTGGGGCAGGAGCCGCGGGTTCTTGTGCTCGGGATCGGTCATGCGGTCTTCCCTTCTCGACGGACCTGGGGCCGCCGAAGCAACAGTGGGGAGGGGGTGCCGAACCGGGTCTACTCCGCCCCGGGCAGGGGCGTCTCCAGGCCCTCGATCGCGCCGACCGCTCGGACCGGTCCACCGCGGCGACGCCTCGTCGCGGTCACGGCGCTGTCGGGCTCGGGGTCGGGGGTCACGGTGCTGTCGGGCTTCGGTCGAGGGGCGCGGCCCCGTCGGCGGACACGGTCCGCACGGCCTGCGGGGAGTGCACCTCGACGCAGGGCAGGATCTCACGAAACCACGGCCCAGTCCCGTGGCAGTGGCCGGCGCCGCGTTCGGGGCCGCGGCACGGCACGCGGGGAATCCACTGCCGGGCATGATGGTTGACGCGCGGCGCGGCCCACGGATGCGCGGCCACCTCCGTACCGGCGGTGGCCGCGTGTCCCGCCGACAGGACACACCCGCACACCCGGGTCCGCCTCCGCGCCGCCCGACGCACCCCGGGTTCGTGTTCACGGTGTCGGCACAGCGCGGACGACACCGACCACGCGGCCCCGGCCCGGGCCGTTCCCGTCGGGCCGGCAGCCGTCCGCAAGCCCGAGGGAAGGCCGCGCCCGGCAGGGCAGCGAACGTCCTCCGAGCCGAACACGTATGCCCGATGTGTGAATTGACGGTGTGTCGGGCAGCTGAGAACGTCATCAGCAATTCACGCGTTCCTGGGAGTCCCATCACGCTGTGTGAGGCCCGTTCGGTGGCCGAGACAGGAGGACCGATGAGCACTGCGCCGATTGCGCCGCCCGTCCCCGTACCCGCAGAACGCAGCCGCCTGACGGCCGCACGCCGGCTCGCCGAGTCGGCACGCACGGTACCCGGTCTGGCGGAATTCGAACAAGCCGTGCAGGAGACGCGGGAACGCGTCCTCACGATCACCGAGACGGTGCCGCTGGACCGGCTGAGCGGCTGGCACTTCGACGACGACACCGGCTTCATCGCCCACGACAGCGGCCGTTTCTTCTCCGTCGAAGGCCTCCAGGTGGAGACGCAGAGCCCGGCAGCGGCGTGGGGACAGCCCATCATCAACCAGCCGGAGACCGGCATCCTGGGGTTCCTGGCGAAGGAGATCGACGGGGTCCTGCACTTCCTCATGCAGCTCAAGGCGGAGCCGGGAAACCGCAACGGCCTCCAGGTCTCCCCCACCGTCCAGGCGACCAGGAGCAACTACACGGGCATCCACGGCGGGCTGCAGGTGCCGTACCTGGAGTACTTCCAGGACCCCGCGCGGCGGCGGGTCATCGCCGACGTGCGCCAGTCCGAGCAGGGGTCGAGGTTCCTGCGCAAGCGGAACCGGAACATGGTCGTGGAGACCACGGAGCCCGTCGAGGCGCTGGAGGGGTTCGTCTGGCTCACGCTGGGGCAGCTGCACCGGCTGATGGCCGTCGAGGACCTGGTGAACATGTCCACCCGGTCCATACTCGCCTGCCTCCCGCTGGGCGACGGCGTGCCGGCCACCGGGGACCGGGGCTTCGGGACGGCGCTGGAGCGATCCCTGGCGCTCGGCGGCCCCGAGGTCCACCCGCTGGTGGACGCGCTGAGCTGGATCACCGAGGCGAGGACGCTCTCCGGGATGCGCGCACGCACCGTCTCACTGGACGCGCTCGCCGACTGGGAGTTCACCGGCGGCCGGATCAGGCACCGGGCCGAGCGGCACTTCGAGGTGATCGGCGTACGCGTCGAGGCGGTGGGCCGCGAGGTCGGGCAGTGGTGCCAGCCCATGATCAGGGCCCAGGCCCCGGAACTGGCCGCGATCCTCGTCACGCGCGTGCACGGCGTGCTGCACGTCCTCATGCAGCTGCGGGCCGAGCCGGGACTGACGGACACCGCGGAGCTGGCGCCCACGGTTCAGTGCACCCCGGACACCTGTGCCCAGCTACCGCCCGAGCAACGGCCGCTCTTCTTCGACCTGGTCCAGAACGCCCGGCCCGCCGACATCCGGTTCGACACCGTCCTGTCCGACGAGGGCGGCCGCTTCTACCACACCGGCAGCCGGCACCTCGTGGTCGAGACCGAATGGCTGCCGGAGCCGCCGCAGTTCCGCTGGCTGACGCTGGCCCAGCTGGGAGAGTTGACCCAGCACAGCCACTACCTCAACATGCAGGCCCGGAGCGTGCTCGCCTGCCTGCGCTCGCTCTTTCCCGGAGGCGACCGATGAACACCACCGGCAGTCACGACTGGCTCTACACACGGCTGGGCCGCACCGCGCTGCGGGTGAGCCGCATCTGCCTGGGCACGGTCAACTTCGGAGGGCGGGTGGAGGAGCCCGAGGCGCGGAAGCTGATGGACCACGCGGTCGACAGCGGGATCAACTTCGTCGACACCGCGAACATGTACGGCTGGCGCGAGTACAAGGGCTACACCGAAGAGGTCATCGGACGGTGGCTGGCGTCCCGCGCGTCGCTGCGCGACCAGGTGGTGCTGGCCACCAAGGTGGGCAACCCCATGAGTGAGGGCCTCAACGAGCAGGGCCTGTCCGCGCGGCACGTCGTCGCCGCCTGCGAGTCCTCGTTGCGCCGCCTGGGCACCGACTGGATCGACCTGTACCAGATGCACCACGTGGACCGGGAGGCCGGCTGGGACGAGGTGTGGCAGGCCATGGAGCTCCTGGTGCAGCAGGGCAAGGTGCGCTACGTCGGCTCGTCCAACTTCGCCGGCTGGGACCTCGCGGCGGCGCAGGAGGCGGCCAGGGCACGGCACTTCCTGGGTGTGGTGTCGGAGCAGTGCCTCTACAACCTCGCCGTGCGCTACCCGGAGCTGGAACTGCTCCCCGCGGCGCGCGCGTACGGAGTGGCCGTCCTGCCCTGGTCCCCGCTGCACGGCGGGCTGCTGAGCGGCGTGCTGCGCAAGGAGGCCGAGGGCCGCGCGGTCAAGTCGGGGCAGGGACGGTCGGCGGCGGCGCTGGAGACGATGCGCGGCACGATCGAGCGGTACGAGCGGCTGTGCGCGGACTTCGGACGGGACCCGGCGGAGGTCGGCCTCGCCTGGGTGGCGTCCCGGCCCGGTGTCACCTCCACCGTCATCGGACCGCGCACTCCCGATCACGTCAAGGAGGCGCTGCACGCGCTGGAGTCGCCCCTGTCGGACGAGGAGACGGCCCGTCTGGAGGAGCTGTTCCCGCCGGTCGGCCGAGGCGGGGCGGCCCCGGACGCATGGCTCACCTGAGGAGCCGTTCCCGGGCGGGCCGGATCCACCGTGCCCGCGCAAGGGGGCGGCGCACCGAACGGGCCGGGAGCCCGGTCGGCGCGCCGCCCCCGCGGCGTCACAGCGATGCGTCGAGGCGCCGCGCTTCGGCGTAGTCGGGAAGCAGGCCCCGCTCGTCGAGTTCCTTCAAGGTGGGCGCCGTGCGGTCCCGTTCGGACAACAGCAGGTCCAGCCCGTCCGGGAGGGGCAGCCCGACCTCGGGGTCGAGCGGGGAGAGCGCGATCTCGTCGGCGGGGACGTAGTCACCGGAGATCATGTACGCGATGAGGGTGTCGTCGCGCAGGGCGGCGAAGCCGTGCCCCACGCCGACGGGGACGTACAGCCCCCGCACGCTCTCACCGCTCAGCCGGACGACGTCCCACTGCCCGAAGGTGGGTGATCCCTTCCGCAGGTCCACCACGTAGTCCTCCGCCTCGCCCGCCAGGCAGCACACGAACTTGGCCTTGCCGGGCGGGCACCGGGTGAAGTGGATGCCGCGCACCGTGCCGCGCTGCGAGGTGCTGTAGCTGAGTTGGGTGGCGGAGAACACGCTCCGGCCCGTGTGCGCGGCGAGCGCGTCCCCGGTGAAGGGCGACACGAACGTCCCGCGCTCGTCGCGGTGGATCTCCGGGGAGAACTCGACGACGCCTTCCACGTTCAGCTTTCGTGCGTACACGCAATCTCCTCGGTTGGGCCGGGACCGTCGGACTCCGGCACCCGCTCCCCGCACTCGGGGCGGCGGGTGTCCGGCAGGTCCTCACGCACGGTGCGAGCGGTACTCGGCGGTGATCCGTTCCAGCTCCGCCACGAGCGCGCCAGGGGTGGGCTGGACCAGCGCCTCCTGCTGGAGACGCTCGGTGCCCTGGCGGAACCCGTCCTCCTCGAGCAGGCGGGTCACGTACTCCCTGACGCGCGGTCCGGTGAGCTCGTCCAGCGTGAGCGACAGCCCGGCTCCGGTCTCCCGCAGCACGTACCTCTTGGCGATCGCGTCGACGGAGCCCTCGATGATGAGCTGCGGAACCCCGTGCACCATAGCGCCGTTGAAGCATCCCGCCCCACCGTGGTGGATCACCACGGAGCAGCTGGACAGGAGCACGTTCATCGGAACGAAGTCGACGACCCGCGTGTTCTTCGGGATCCGCCGGAGCTTCTCCCGCTCCTTGTCCGACAGGGTGACGATCAGCTCGATGTCGAGGTCGGCCATCGAGTCCAGCGCCTGCTGCACGTGGTCGACCGACATGCCCGGCATGTCGATCCACGGCACCTTCGAGATGCCGAACGTCATCAGGACGCGCGGCACCCGCGGTTCCTCGTAGAGCCAGGCCGGCACGACGGATCGCCCGTTGTACGGCACGTAGCGCATGGAGAGCGTCCGGTCGTGCGGCTCCAGCCGCCACTGCTCGGGCATGACGTTGACCGCGAAGTGGCCGGTGACCACCTCCTCGTTGAACTCGCGCCCGTACTTCGCCGCCCATCCCGCGTACCAGTCGCGCACCAGGTCCGGGTGCGCTCCGGCCGGCTGCCGGTCCTGGGCGCGCAGGAAGTCACGGCGTATCCGGAGGAACAGGTCGAGCCAGCACACCATTCGCGCGTGCGCCGCCCCGACGATGTCCGCGGCCACCGCGCCGGCGTGCGCGATCACGTCGCACAGCACGAGGTCGGGCTTCCAGGAACGGCAGTAGGTCACCAGGTCGTCGACCATCTCGTCGTTCACGATCCACATGCCCGGGACCAGGACGGTGTCCAGCAGCCAGGCGATCTCCTCCCAGGGAAGGCCGTCCCGGAGATCCTTGTCCATTTCGTAGAGGGTGTCGGTCAGGAAGGGCGGGATCTCGGCCGCCATGGTCGGAGCGCTCTCCCCCCGGATGCGGCGGAGGCGGTCCTCGAGCGTCTCCTCCGATCCGACGGAAACCGCCGTCAGCCCGGCCTCGGTGATGCTGCCGGTGAATCCCGGTTCACTGGCCACCCGCACTTCGTGGCCTGCGGACTGCAGCGCCCACGCAAGCGGAACCATCTGATACAAATGTGAATTCCACGGGCCGGTAACGAACAGGATTCGCAAGCGATTCACCCCTTGCTGGATGACCTGGGACCGTTGATTGGCGTGACGCCGTCGCGCCCTGTTCGGCGCATGACCTTTTCGGCTCGGCGGGCGGTGGCCCGCCGGCCGCATTGTGCCGTCGACGCGCACGGGTCACGGCTGATTCGCATGATAGGGGGAGCATCGGACGCTTGTCTGCGGCTTCCGTCCGCCCGGAGGTGCGGCGGATATCCGGGCCGGCTCCCGCGGGAAGAGCAGCGAGCGGGATTTCGAATTTCCGCTCCGGGCCGGCCCTGGCGCCCTGCGCCGACGGCCCGGAGCGGTCCCGTGGTGCCGCGCCGAAAGGATCGGCCCGCGGTCACGCCGACTTCCGCACCGCCCTGGCGGGAACGCCGGCGGGCAGCCCTTGCAGCATTGGCTCCGACGGCGCCTTGCGGGCCGCCTCCAGCAGGATCTGCGAGGCCCACGCCTCCACGTTGAGGCCGAACCTGCTCGCCGTCGCCCGACAGAACTCAAGGCGGTCCGCCGGGACCGGAACCCGGAGCGAAACGGTGTCCCCGGCGGTCGACGCGACTGGCGTCGCAGCCTTTCGACCGCTTTCCTGCTCCCGGCCGTTCCGGTCCTCACCGCGGTCCGAAAAGCTCGCCTTCACCTCGCGGCGCAGCCGCTTGGCGGACCATCCGTTCTCCTCCGCCGTGCGCAGCCAGAAGTCCTGCTCGGGTTCCGAAAGGGAAGCCACCTCGGCGTGGTGGGTAAAGCTCAGACTGTCCCGCCGACGAGACATGGGAAAACGCCGGGCGACCCATGCGTGGTTCCTCAGTGTTTGGTAGTCTAACGAAGTCAGTTCGATTGCGTCGCGATACCGGCCGTTGAAGGAAGCCTCCCCGTAGACCAGCCAGTCCCCGAGGCACCAGGTCGATGCGGAAACGACGTTGGAAAGATAGCTGCCGATTCCGACCCACTTGTCGAACGAGATCCGCTGCGGCAGCAGCAGCCCTCTTCTCGTGACGAAGTCCGAGGTGTCGAAGACGGTGCGGGTGTTCGCTGCGCTCTTTGCCGGCTTCGATGAATCGCCGGTACGGGCTCGGACTGACGGGCTCCCGGCCATGTCGTCTCCTCGGAGGATCGGGTGCGCTCCGCGCACTGAGGTCGGACGGAACCTGGAACGTAACACGCCCCGCCCTGACGGGAGTAGGCGTCCGTTCGTCGGCCACCCCCCCTGCCCGCACATGATCCGGCGCAGCGCTTTCCAGGGGAGGTGTCTTATCGTTTTCTTAACGGCGGCCCCGCAGGCGGATCCGCGGTCCGCCGTCGCGCGATCGCCCCGGAAAAAATGGGGGGGGAATTTCTGGTCACGAGGTAACTGCTTTCCAAGGCACCTACCAACCAATGCGAGGAACGGGCATGGGTGAATCCCTCCACACCGTCACGACAATGCCGATGGCACGTCGGCCCGGCTGTCCCTTCGACCCGCCGACCGAACTGCTGCAGGCCCGCCGGCACGGCCCCATCAGCCGCTTCACCTTCCCCGGCGGACAACTGGGCTGGCTGGTCACCGGATACGACCTGGTCAGGTCGGTCCTGGCCGACTCGCGGTTCAGCGCACGCAGGGAGCTCATGCTCCACCCGACCGTCGACGTCACCGGCATCGACGTCGCCCCGTCGCCGCCCGGCGAGTTCCTGCTCACCGACCGGCCGCAGCACAGCCGCTACCGCAGGCCGCTGGCCAGCAAGTTCAACGTCCGACGGATGCGCAGGATCACCGAGCACATCGAGCAGATCACCGCCGACCACCTGGACGCCATGGAGAAGGCCGGGCCACCGGTGGACCTGGTGGCCGCGTACGCCAAGCCCATCCCCGCCATCGTGATCTGCGAGCTGCTGGGGGTGCCCGAGCTGGACCGGAGCCGGTTCCAGGAGCAGATCGACGCGATCGTCAACGGGGAGACCAGCGACGACGACCTGATAGCGGCCTACACCCGAATGCAGCGCTACCTCGCGGAGCTGGTGGCGGCCAAACGTGCCGCCCCCACCGACGACGTGCTCAGCGACCTCACCGAAGGCGATCTGACCGACGAGGAGCTGCGGGGGATGGCGCTGACGCTGTTGGCCGCCGGGTTCGACACCTCCGCGAACGTGCTGGCGCTTGGCACCTGGGCGCTGCTGCGCAACCCCGAACAGCTGGCCGCACTGCGTGCCGACCCGGGACTCGCCGACTCCGCGGTGGAGGAGCTGCTGCGGTACGTGAGCGTCGGCAAGACCTTCATGCGGGCGGCGCTGGAGGACGTCGAGCTGGGCGGTCAGACCATCGAGGCCGGCACGACGGTCGTCCTGTCGTACAACACCGCCGACTACGACCCCGAGCAGTTCCCCGATCCCCACACGCTCGACCTGAGCAGGAACGACGGCGCGAACCTGGCCTTCGGCCACGGTGTCCACCTGTGCCTGGGCAACCAGCTCGCCCGCATCGAACTGCGGGTCGCCTTCACCGCACTGTTCGAACGCTTCCCCACCCTGCGCCTGGCCGTGCCGTCCGACGAGATCCGCCTGCGTCCGGAGACCGCCGACATCCACGGGGTGAAGAGCCTTCCGGTCACCTGGGACGCGTGACCGCGAGGCGTGCCGCGGTCGGCCGACCGCACGGTGGTGCACGTGAGCCCGCGGCCCGGGGGGGGCCCGGTGCTGGTCGGGGCCGCGGGGGCGGGGGGGGTTGACGCCCCCGGGGCGGGGGGCGGCCC